>CAZZPK010000002.1:97497-111390 GCA_964655995.1 uncultured Candidatus Saccharibacteria bacterium | reverse complement strand
CGGCACTGGTAATGGTGATACCGCGCTCGCGCTCCTGCTCCATCCAGTCCATGGTAGCTTCACCCTCGTGGACCTCGCCGATTTTGTGCGAGACGCCGGTGTAATACAAAATGCGCTCGGTCGTAGTAGTTTTGCCGGCGTCAATGTGGGCAATAATACCGATATTGCGGACTTTCTCTAAAGGGTAATCACGAGACATTGTTATTTTTTAGCGGTGTTGCGGCCCGACCAAGCAAAGTGGGCAAAAGCGCGATTGGCCTCGGCCATTTTGTGGACATTTTCCCGCTTTTTAATAGCCTCACCTTCGTTTTTGGCCGCGGCCAACAGCTCATCGGTTAAGCGGTCAATCATCGGCCGGCCCGACTTGGATTGGGCCGCCTCCAGGATCCAGCGTATAGCCAAGGCCAAGCGGCGCTCCGGCCGCACCTCGTGTGGCACTTGGTAATTGGCTCCGCCCACGCGGCGCGAGCGCACCTCCATCACTGGTCCGACATTGCGCAAAGCCTCCTCAAAAGTGGCTAGCGGATCGAGGCCGGCCGCTTTGATTTTGTCTAAAGCGCCATAAACGATTTTGCGGGCGACATTTTTTTTGCCGCGCTCCATTACGCGGTTGATAAATTTTTCCACCGTTACCGACTGGTATACCAGGTCAGGCAAAAGAGCGGGGCGTTTTTTAACCGGACGACGCATAACGATTACTTGGCCGCTTTGGGCTTTTTATTACCGTACAAACTGCGACCCTTGCGCCGGCTCTCCACGCCAGAGGCGTCGAGTACGCCACGGACAATGTGATAGCGCACACCCGGCAAGTCTTTGACGCGGCCGCCGCGGATCATCACCACCGAGTGCTCCTGCAAGTTATGGCCGATACCCGGGATATAAGCGGTAACCTCCATACCGTTGGTAAGGCGGACACGGGCGATTTTGCGGAGCGCTGAGTTGGGCTTTTTGGGCGTAGTGGTCTTGACCACCAAGCAGACGCCGCGCTTAAACGGCGAAGGGTGGTAAATGGGACGGTTTTTGAGCGTATTAAAACTGCGCGCCAAAGCCACCGCTTTGGAGCGCTTGATTACCGGCCGGCGATTTTTGCGGATTAATTGGTTGATTGTCGGCATATCGTAAACGTCTCACACTGTACTATACCACAGCTTTAAATGCAAACCGTTAGAGGACCAGTCCCGTCAGGAGATAAAAAACTAAAAAAACAATCGGGGTAAACAGGCTCCACAGCACCAAAACGACCAGCAAGAGCATTACCAACTGATAGCGCTCGAGCCACTCCTCAAGCCACTCGTATTTGCGGGGCAAAAAGGCAAAAAGGATTTTGGAACCGTCGAGTGGTGGCAGAGGGATCAGGTTAAACACCGCCAAAATAACGTTGATTAGCACTATGGCGCTCGCCAATTGGAGCCCCGCCTGATTAAACAGCGCACCACCAAAGCGCACCACCAAGCCAAAACAAATGGCGATCAGTAAATTGGCGGCCGGACCGGCCGCCGCCACCCAGGCCGGCCCATGACGACCGGCTTTTAAGTTGTACGGATTAAAGGGCACTGGCTTGGCCCAGCCAAAAACCGGTCCGCCCGTCAAGGCTAACACTCCCGGCACCAATACCGAGCCAATTGGATCCAAATGCTTGAGCGGGTTAAGGGTAAGGCGTCCGGCCAGGCGCGCCGTCGGATCGCCCAGGCTACTTGCCACCGCGCCGTGAGCCACCTCGTGGATCACCACCGAGACAACCAGAATAATGATTTGGAAAATGATGTCTAAAGCCATATACTTGCTAACTGGTTAAAATATGATAACATGCGACAGTACTAATATGAAAACTTGCGCCACTTGCGACAAGGGCAGCCGGCTGGTCGGAGGATACTCCAACCGCGTCCGCGCTACCAAATACAATCCGACCGGCCTGCGGCGGAAAAAGCCCAATCTCCAATGGGCCGTTTTGCCGTCCGGCGGCCGACTCAAAATCTGCACCAACTGCCTCAAAAAAGGCAAACATCTCTCGGTCACAACTAAAGCAAAATAACAAACCCCGCCTTGGCGGGGTTTGTTATTATCTGCTATTTGCTTTTATCCGCGGAGCAAGCGATAGGGATTAAGCCTGGACGCCGCCGGCCAGACCAGGACGCGGCTGTCTCTAGCGAGCCAGGCGCCGAGGGCAACCAGCGTGAGTACCAAGCTCTTGATCAGCCACTCGGTTTGAGTAAACGCTCCCCAGTAAAAAGTGGCCACCGCCGCCGGATCGGTTAAGCGCGGCATATTGGCCCAAACGTTGGCCAATGACACTTTAAAGAGGACCAGCCCGCAGGCGACCGAGAGCAACAACAAACGCAAAACTGCCGGATCGGCGGCCCGACGCAACAAATACACCGTCCAGACACGGGTCATAATCGAGGCGCGCAATTCTTCTGGCGTCATAATATACATCATATTAAATTATTGTGGCGTTAACAGCAATTTGATTTTTTTAAATTCTTTTTTGGCGCGATGCATCCGGACGCGTATGGCCCCCACCGAAACACCCTCCATTTTGGCAATTTCTTCTTCGCTCTCTCCGTTAAAAAAGTAGGCCTCGAGCACGCGGCGGAAGGTGGCCGGCAAGCGCGACAACACCGACAACACCTCATTGCTTAAGGTCGAGCGCTCCCAAACGTCGGCCTTGGGATCGGCGATTACCCCCTCGAGACCGGGATACAGCGGGACAAATTGGCCGCGCCCGCGCTCCTCTTTGCGCAGTAATGACAGACAATGCTTGATTAAAATAGTGTAAGCCCATGCGCGGAAGGCGTCCGGCTTATGCTCGTGATTAACAAATTGCCCAGCCTTGGTATAAATTTTGATAAATGTCTCTTGGACGGCATCTTGCGCCGCCTCGGCCGAGCCCAGCAAACGCGTCGCCCGCGCCAAGAGTGGCGCCTGGTAACGGTCAACCAGCAAACCGAATAAATTGGGCTCCTTAAGCGATTTGGCTAAAATTTGCTCATCAGACATAAGATTTTATACCGATTACTCTGTCCTAAGAGGCGAAAAGGGTGCCGAGCCAAAGCCCTGTCGCACCCCCGCCCCATTGCCTTGGTTATTACTAATGATATCGACCTTTCTTACCTATTACAACGTCTCAGGCGGCCTAAATGTTACACCGTCGCCGGTAAAAATAATGGTCCCGTCTTTGTCCGTCCGCAAAATGCGGCTCCCGGCCTCTTTAAACCGCTCCAACACCGAGGGATGAGGATGGCCGTAGGGATTAGTCGCCCCCACCGAGATCACGGCATAACGGGGCCCGACCGCCTCAATAAACAACGGCGAGGAGGAGTTTTTGGAACCATGATGGCTGACTTTTAGAATCTCGGCCGGCAACTCCGAGGAAAGTCCTTGGAAAATGAGGCGGTTCTCGACATAGCCGGGAGCATCGCCGGTCAGGAGCACCGAGTTGCGGCCGTAATCGAGGCGGCCGATAATCGAGGTCTCATTGGTCTGGTCATTGGCCGCCGCACCGCTCGGACTTAAAACGGTAAACGATACTCCTTGGCCTAAAACAATTTTAGCGCCGCGCCTTAAAACCAAACGGGTCGGTTTTTGGGCCTCAATCACCCGCCGATAGGTCTGGTAAATTTGCGTAGCGCTTTCTCCGCCGGAGTCAAAAACATAAGCCACGTGGAAGTTGTTAAGCACCGACACCAGGCCGCCAATATGATCGGCATCGGGATGAGATGCCATCACCGCATCAAGCGAGCGGTCAAACCAGGGCATTAATCGGGCCAACTCGGCCAAAACTTGCCCGCCCCGGCCGCCGTCAATTAACAACTGATTGCCGCCCGGCGCCTCGATAAAAATGGCATCACCTTGGCCGACGTCCAAAAAGGCCACCGTCAAAACGCCGGACGGCAAAGCCAAATAGACCGCCCACCAAATGCCCGCGACTAGCAAAATCAAAACAAGCATTGCCCGCCAGCGCCACCTCGCTTGACAAAACATATTTAATGGTATTATACTATAAGGCAGATAGTTTCGGTTTGAGGAGAAAAAAAGCTTACCTTCGTCTACAAATCGCCCAGTCGGCGCTTTGCAATGCTTTTCTTCTCGCGTTCTCAAACTAAAGCTGACTAAAAGCAGTGACAGCGCTTTTGGTGTAAGGAGAGTACTTTGTGTACCTTAATTTTGACTATTGCGGCCTTGATGGGGGAGGTGGCGCCGCGCGCCAGCTGGTACGAAAGCGGTACCACGATGGCTAATGGCGAGCGCTTTAACCCCGATGATCCGGTAGTGGCGCATCGCGAATTGCCTTTTGGCACCCGCGTGCGTATCACCAATCTGGAAAATCTGAAGCGAGCCGAGGGAGTGGTCAAGGATCGCGGACCCTTTATTGAGGGACGCGATTGGGATCTCTCTCGCGGCCTGGCCCAGGAGCTCGACTTTATCGATGACGGCGTTGTCCCGGTAATAGTCGAGGTTTTGGAGGAGTAAAGCCGCAGAAACTAGGCCCCGCTCTCGATTTGTCGAGAGCGGGGCGTATTTTTTTTGCCGATCAAATCGGCATCACCAGCGAGGCGCCGGGCAGAGCGGCCAAATAAGTGGCCACCAACACGAAATAATGGAGTACCAAATAAGTCGGCGCGGCCACGGGCAACGCCAATAAAGGCGAAATGATGCTTAACAAAGAAGTGAGGAAAGATAGGCCCATAGCGAGCGGCACCAGCGGCAACACCAGCACATTGGCCGGCAAAGCGATTAATGAGACTGTTCCTAACCGATAAGCCAAAAGCGGAGCGACGGCGATCTGGGCGGCAATGGTTGTCGCCACAATTTCGCGCAGTGACCAGCGCTCGGTAATAAATAAAAGTTTGGGCGCTAAGCGGGACGGTCCGACAATCACTCCGGCCGTGGCCAAAACCGATAATTGAAAACCTAAATCATGCAAAAGCGAAAGCGGGCTCCAAACAATCAAACCGACAGCCACTATGAGCAAAGCGCGCAAGGCTTGATACATGCGTCCGGCCCCCTGCGCCCACAACGCCAAAAGACCCATTAAGGCGGCCCGCGTTACGGCCGCGCCGCCGCCGGCCAAAAGCGCTACGAGCACAATGCTCGCCCCGCCCGCGGCCAAAGCCAAGCGTTTGGGCCAGCGCTTAAAAACAAAAGCGGCGGCTGCGGCCACGACCGCCAAATTAAATCCCGAGAGGACGATAATATGCGAGAGCCCCACGGCGCGAAAGGCCTCCTCAAGCACCCGCGGCAGGGCCTGCTTAATGCCCAGGGTGATCCCGGCGGCCAAAGCGCTCTCTGGCGGCGGCAGCGAGCGGTTAAGCGCCGCGGTAAAAAGCCGGCGCCAATCGCTTATTAAGCGCATGGGCGAAAAGCGAGACTCGCTCGTCACCTCAATTTGCGCATCTGCCAAAACAAAAAAGATATTGTCTTTAGCTAAAAAAGCCGGGTAATTAAAGCGACGCCCTGTCTCGGTATAAAAAGCCTCGGGTAAAAGCAAGCGCCCCGCGGCCGCCACCTCGTCGCCCGGCCGCACGGCGCCAAATGCCGGCGCGCGGACTAAAATCTTATTGCGCGACGTCTCGGGTTTTAAAATCAATTGTTGATAAGCGCCGCGCTCCTCCGTCTCGGCGACCACTCGCCCTTTGAGGGTGATAGTTTGGCCCACCTGCGCCTCAAGCGCCGTGTCCGCTCCGGGCACGGACAGCAAACGCCCCAAACCCAATGCTCCGCCAACCAGCAAAGCCGCCAACAGCAAATAAACCGCGCCGCCGCGATGATACCGCCACAAAAACAAAAATCCCAAACCGAGCCAGAGCAAAAACGCAATTAAAACAAAACCGGGCTCGAGCCACTCGCCGGCCGCCACCGCCAAAACAAATCCGGCCGCTCCGGCGGCCAGCCCGCGGCGCCAGTTATACACAATCTCCGGCGTTAAAAGCTTGTAATCCGCGCGACATTATCTATACTATAGCTCAAATAACAAAGACTAAAGAGATGGATGATCTTGAACAGTCGTATCAGTCGCAAAAATGCTGGGGCATGGTCGCCTCCGTCGACTGCTACGATTGCAACCGCCACAAAATCACCTCGCCAGACGAAATTAAGCGGCTGATTATTGAGCTTTGTGATCATATTAAAATGGTCCGCCATGGTGAGCCGTTGATTGAGCGCTTTGCTGAGGGCGAGCTTGAGGGCTACTCGGCAATGCAATTTATTGAGACCTCGAGCCTCACCTTCCATTTTGACGAGGGGCAAAACCGCGCCTTTATCGACATTTTTAGCTGTAAATATTTTGACCCCTTCGCGGCGGAAAAATTTTGCCGCGACTTTTTAGAAGCCTCTTCCTCCAAAGTAACGCACTATTTTAGAGTATAAAAGCCGCTGATCGCGGCTTTTTAGTGGGAAGAAGGAGGAAATTTATTTCATCCACCCTTCTTCAAAAATACCCCTTTGCTTCGGCCTATCCGCTCATGGGCCCTCTCAGGTATTTTCCCTTTTTGTTCACTTGGTCGGAACATTTTAGGGATAGAAAGGTGCTCCGGGAGCACTGATGATTTTGGGGTCGACTCTGGCTGGGGAATAGCCATCTCTTATCACCTCCTCTCTAAAGAGCTGTTTTATTAAGTCTACAACATTTTTTGTTTAGCCACATTAAGCCGCTTGAGAGCTGGACGGATTGAGACGACTGATTTGCTCAACTAGAGTTTGGACACGTTTATTGCCGTCCATATTGCGATCCCAGCCTTCGGCTACAACAATTTTGGCCGCCGCAATCAAATTAGCCAACTCCTCACCACTAAAACGATCCTCGACATCAAGTGAGGTAGTAATGGTTTTGTCGGTTACCACCTCATAAAGCCGATCAAGTAGGCGCGTCCGCTCATGAGCCTCGGCCGACCACTCGCCCTCATACTCCCGCTCGGCTTGCCTGGGATCATCGCCGCCGCTGATCATTGATTTAAATTTCTCAAACATATGGTTTAAGTCTACCGCGCCTCCTCTTGCTCGTCCATAGCCAGATTGGCCAGGCGGTCGGCCTCTTTATTTTGCTCCCGGGGCACATAAACAAAGTGGATTTTAGGTAGATTTTGCTGTAAATCAGAAATCTGTGTAAAAAATACTTTTAAGCGCGCCTCTTTAACTTTATAATCTCCCATTAACTGCTTTTGCACCAGCTCACTGTCTAATCTAAACTCAATTTCATAGTTAGATAATTGCGAGCCGTATAATTCTTTAAGCGTCTCCAGCGCCAAAATCACGGCCCGATACTCGGCCTCATTATTAGTCGCCACGCCAATCCCCCGCGAAACGGTTTTAATCACCTGGCCCGTCTCATTGGCAATCACCACCCCCAACCCGGCATTACCGGGATTACCCCTCGCCCCCCCATCGGTATTTACAATCAATTTAGACATTCCAGCTATTGTACTATAAATTTTTAAAAATGATTTATTAAAGATTTTATTAAATTTACCAATTGCTCCAAATTGATGCCATGGCAGTATTTTGGAGCAATTGAAATAAGTAAAAATAAGTAATTTGACTATATTTTCTTAAGATCGACAATGCGTAAGCGGAGTTCGGGGCGGGAGCGGAAGTAGGATTTTTCAAGCGTGGCCAAAAGATCAATAGTCTCGCCGGCGGCGAGCTGCAAGTCTTTGGTGTAAAAAAAGCCGATAGCGCAAATATTTTTACCATCACCCGTTTTAAACGTTAACTCCAGGTGTATGCCCCCATTGCCAAACATTTTAACTTGCGCCACTTTAATATTTTTAAACAAAAAGACGGGCTTCTCATTCCCCACGCCAAACGGCGCCCATTGGGAAAGCAATTGCCAGGTGGCCTCATTGCACTCCTCGAGCGCCAATTCCCGATCGTAATAAATAACGCTTAACACGGACGCCCCTTTGACCTCTTCGTAAACGGCATTCAGTTTGGCGCCAAGCTCCGCCTCTTGCCCCGGCAAGAGAGTAAACCCGGCGGCCATGACATGGCCGCCAAAGTCGCTAAACAGGCGCTCGCCGCCGGCCGCGCGCATTAGCTCCACCAAATTAACCGAGCCGTCCGAGCGACCGGAGCCTTTGATCTCGCTCGCTTCCCCCTGGCCCCACACAAATACCGGCCGCTTATATTTCTCCACCAGGCGACTGGCGGCCAAGCCCAAAACAGCCGGCGAGAAGGCGGCATCCCCCACCACCAACACCGGCGGCAAAGCATTGGTGTCAATCAGCGTGTCCGCCGCCGCCAAAATCTGTTCCACCGCCCCTTTGCGCGAGGAGTTTTTGGTGTCCAAGCTTTTGGCAATCTCTGCGGCAAGCAGCCGATCCTCGGTCATCAGTAAATTGTAGGCCTCGGAGGCATGGCCCATCCGCGAGGCCGAGTTGATCCGCGGACCAATCATAAAACCGATGTCATCCTCGTTGACATAGCGCGGATCAAGCTTGAGAGTGGCCAAAAGCGCCTGCAATCCCGCGCGCCTGGTCTGACGGAGCACAATCAGGCCAAAATAAACCAAAACCCGATTCTCCCCCACGAGCGGCACCATGTCGCTCACGGTAGCGATCGCCGCCAAATCAAGCAGCCATTTTTCCCAGCCTTTGACTAATTTAAAATCGCCACGAGCAATGAGCGCTTGCACCAATTTAAAAGCCACGCCGGTACCGCACAGCTCTTTAAACGGATAGGTATCGCCCGGCTGTTTAGCATCAATAATGGCGTAAGCCGACGGTAAAATGGCTGGCGGCAAGTGATGATCCGTAATAATCACATCAATGCCATGCTGATTGGCCAAATCTACCTCCGTTACATCGGTAATGCCGCAATCGACAGTGACAATGAGCTTAACGCCGCCTGCAGCAAACTCTTTAATCCGTTCCAGCGACAGCCCATAAGACTCCAAGTGGCGATCCGGAATAAAAACATCGTAAAAAGTAAAACCGATTTTGTTAAAAAACGAGGCCAGGAGCGCCGTGGCTGGTACACCATCGGCATCATAATCGCCAAAGATGATCACCTTCTCTTTATTGGCGATCGCGGCTAAGATGCGCTCCACCGCCCGCTCCATCCCTAACAGCAAAAACGGATCGTAGAGATCGCGCATGTAATCGGGCTTAAACGGCTGGGGCTCTTTTACGAGCTCTTTCTTTTTCCACTCCATGGACTTATGATTATAGCATTATGACTAATCCCGATTGCATTTTTTGCCAAATAATCGCCGGCCAAATCCCGAGCCAAAAAGTTTATGAGGACAATGAGTTTGTCGCCATCTTAGACATTAAACCGGTCAGCCCCGGACACACGCTCTTGATCCCCAAGACTCATTGCACCGATTTGTTTGAGTGTCCCGACGAGCTACTCGCCACAGCCGGCCCAGTAATCAAAAAATTGGCTGCTCAACTTAAAGCCGAGCGCCGGGCCGACGGTCTCAATCTGGCGATGAACAATGGCAGCGCCGCCGGCCAAATCGTCCCCCATGCCCATATCCACCTTATTCCCCGTTTTACCGGCGACGCTTTAAAGTTAACGCCTTAATCCCCGGCAAGGTGCCGGCGGCTAAAAACTCGAGCATCGCCCCGCCGGCCAGCGAAACAAAAGAGAATTGATGCAAATAATCCGTGCCGGCAAGACAGGCGAGCGTATCGCCGCCACCAACAATCGCCGGGACGCCGCTCGTGACTATCGCTTGGGCCAAATCGCGCGTCCCTTTGGTAAAACTGGCCTCGTAATGGCCGAGTGGCCCGTTCCAAATTACCCGCTTTACAGTTTTTAATTTTTGCGCCAAAAGTGCCACCGTCTCCGGCCCGGCATCCACAATCGTCTCCTGATGCCCGACCGCGTCCGCCGGCTTAATCCGCGGACTGGTTTTGTCGGTCACCACCACATCAAGCGGTAAAATAATTTTAGCGCTTTTTAAAACCGCCGGCGGCAATTTGGCTTTATCATCCACCAAGGACTGCCCGATCTCCCATTGGCGCTTGGTAAAAAAGGCATGCGCCAGCGCGCCGCCGATAAAAATATGCTCCGCTTTGGGTAAAAAAGTTTCGATCACCGGCAATTTGGTGCCAAATTTAGCGCCACCCAAAATAAGGAGTAGAGGCTCTCGGCTACGCCGGGCGGCTGCGAGCGCCTCATACTCGGCGGTAAAGCGGAGTCCGGCATAGCTGTCTAGCAAACGAGGCAATTTAGTCACCGAGGCATGATCCCGATGCGCCACCGAGAAGGCGTCAGTAACATAGAGGTCGCCCAAGCCGGCCAACTCTTTGGCCAAAGCGGCACCCCCCGACTCCTCGCGCGGATCATGGCGCAAATTCTCAAGCAGCACAATTTGATTTTTAGCTTCGCGCGCCTCCTCGCTGTCGGCCACAAAATCAAGCGCATACTTTTTGCCGAGCCAGTGCGCCACCGGCGAGAGACTGGCACCGTCGCCGGCATGGCCCAAAATAAAAATCTTTTTTGGTTTGGCCGCCAGCAAATAATCAAGGGTCGGCAAAGCGGCGAGCAACCTCGACTCATCGCCCACCTTGCCCTGGACAAACGGCACATTGGTATCAAGCCGGAGCAAAATCTTTTTATTTTTAAGCTGGCGGCGGGCTAACAGCGCTAACGGCTTAAAGGGCAATGTCATACCGCGCGATCGGTTAGCTTGATCAATTCGGCTAAAGACTTGGCCTTAAGCGATTCGCGGCCCACCAAGAGGCCGTCGGCCCGGCCCAGCGTCAAAAAGTCGGCTGCGTTTTTAACCGTCACCGAGCCGCCGTATAAAATCGGTATTCCCATACCGATCTCTTTGCCAAACAAATTAACCAGCGTTTTGCGGAGGAAAATGGCATGATGCAAAAACCCTTCCGGCGTATCGGCCTCAAGCGCCGCCGCGCCAATGGCCCAGCGCGGCTCATAGGCGACGATCAGGCGCTTGGCGGATTGACGCGGCACTTTGTCCAAAATAAATTCGAGCTCGCGGGCCAAATTTTCCAAATAGTCGCCGTCGCCGTCGCGCTTGTCCTCGCCAACGCAGACAATCGGCGATAAATTAGCCTTGAGGACGGCTCGCGTCTTGGCGGCGATAATTTCCAAAGTGTCGCCCAAGGCGCGGCGCTCGGAGTGGCCAACAATAACCCCTTTAACTCCCAGATCTTTAAGCATTACCGGCGAGATCTCGCCGGTAAAAGCGCCTTCCGCCTCGGTAAATACGTCTTGGGCGCCAAAAAGGAGCGGGCCGGCGGCGGCGGCCAGCGGGGCCAAATATATCGCCGGCGGACAAAGCATCACTGTCGCCTTTTTGGCCCGGGTGGCGGCCAATTTGGCGGCCGCGGCCAGGCGCTTAGCCTCGGTCAAGGCGGTGGGATTCAGCTTCCAATTAGCAATTAGGAGTTTAGTTTTAGCCATAAATTAAGCTATTATAGCGATTATTCGGTCTCAGACCAATCAACGATGCGCCAAGTACCGCCCGGACCGGCGGTAAACAAAAGCGAGGCGATGCCGAGCTCATACTCCACCTCGGCGCTGTTGCGCAGGCGGATCCGATAGCCGGTAATCTGCTTAAGCTCGTCGCTGTTGTCCAAGCGGATCTCGCCGTGGCCGGCATAAAGTAAGAGGGCGCCGCTCACGGTATTGTCCACGTTAATCGCCTGCTCGCTGCCACCTTGCTCGGCGCTCTCGTTTTGCGAAACCAGCAGAACATAGGACCCAGCCGCGCCCGAGCCCTGGAATTGGGCGCCATTATTTAAACTGATTTTGCTCGAGGTCAAGCGATTGCTCGGATTGTCGGCAATAATCGAGACGCTGTGCCCGCCGATGGCGCTGGCCACCTTGATCACTGGATTGTTCTTGATGGTAATATTGCCGGCCACCCAGATCGGCCCGGCAATCGTTACCGTCGGATTGCCGGAAATTTCAAAATCGCAATCGATTTTGACGGGACCAATTGAGCGCGTGGTGTTAACTACATAAGGGCAGGGTGCGGTAATGACGCCGCCGGCCAAAGCGTCGGCCTCCCATTCGGCGACAGCCTCGTCGCTAATCGGCAAAGAGATGGTGGCTTGATCGGCGCTGCCGGGAAAGGACTGACCCTGGACAATGGTGTTGGAAATCACTTGGTAATGGGCATTGCCCTCGATTAGGGAATTGCGAATGGTGTGGGCATAAACGGTGCCGGTGGCATGAATGCCGTCCACCACGCCGGCCGGCCCGGCCGAGATGACGTCGCCCCGGACAATGCTTGAGCCCGAGCCTTGGATCGGCCCATTGGAGTACAAATTGCCGACCACTGACGAATTGTTTTCCATCACAAAGCCGCCTTGATCGGTTTGGACGCCAAAATTAAAAGTGGCGCCTTGGCCTAAAATCAAATCGGAGCGCAAGGCGCGGAGATAGCGCGACAGCTCGCCGGTAGCGGTAACTGTTTTAGTCTGGCCGGAGGTGGCGGTGGTAGTCGTGGCTCGCGCGCCGCCCAGATTAAGCGCCTCGGTAGCACCGACGGTTTTGCCACTGCGTAAGCGGTAAACTACATCCTCCACTCCGGATTCGGCGGTAAAAAAGCTTTGGCGCGAGACGGCACTGCCGGTTACCGCCCGATAATCGCCAACTGCCGGATTAATGACGCCGGCCACCGCCGCTCCCACTAAAGAAACGAGCACCAACATCATGGCGATAAGCGCTTGGCCTTGATTGTAAGGATATTTACTCAACATAACTGCCCCGCAAAACAATGGTGTTGTGGAATTGGCGGCTCACCAAAACATTGTTAGTGGTGCTTGCCGCCAACTCCAGCATAACACGGACGGCTTGAGACTCGTCTGTAGTCAAATGATAAGCGGTAAAGCGGGTAACGCTCACTCTGGTGCTCGAGAGCGCCTGCGGTGCAGCGCCATTGCGCGCCACCAAGAGCCGGCCGCCATCCACTCTAAAAGTGGTGGTGTAGGCCGCGCCCCCGTCGTCTTGCCCAGACAAAACCAAAACGCTGGTGGTGGCCCCCAAAGTACTGGCGGCGGTTACCACCTGATCCGCGCTCCGTAACTCATAGCCCAAACGGCTCAAAGCAGTGTTGGCTGTGCGCAAGAGCTCCCGATTGGCCTGATAATGAGGCACCGCTCGATAAAGAGAGAGCGCCAAAATCACCACCAGCAACAAAATGGTAACGGTAAAGGCGCCGGCGATTAACAGTTCGACCAAAGTGACGCCCCGCGACCATGCCGTTTTGCGCATATTAATTATTAAATTGATTAGCAATTAAAGCCGAGAGCGCATAGGTGCTGGTGGCGCCCCGTTCGGACCAAGACACGGTCACGCTGACCAGGCGACTGCCGGCGTCAGCGGTGCCGCTTGCACTCACGTCCTGATTGCCGTCGCGATACACCGGCGTAAACACCATTGTCCGCTCAAAACGGCCCAAGATCAGACTAGGCGTCAGAGACGCCTGCCAGTCGGCGCCGGTCCAAACCAAATAATAAGGTGTCTCGGCCGCCTTGGTGGCGATTAAATTAGCCCAGCTCTCATCGCGCCATAATTTGGCCACCTCAATGGCCTCCTCGGCCAAATTGGCGGCGGTCACTTTGTCGAGACTGCGGCGAGTCAAGGCGCCGGAAAATTGGAAGAGGGCTGCCGCCGCCAGCGCCAAAATTAGGAGGAGACTGATACCGACCAGCACCTCCACTAAGCTAAAGCCTCGGAGCTTGATCATACTCTCTTTATTGTACACTGACCAAACCGTTGGGCCCAACAATAATCTGGCGGACCGTGTCCGGACCGGTCACGGTGACGGTAGTGGTGGCACCGAGGGCCAAAGCGCCGGTGGAGCATTTTACCAGGGCTGCTTCAAAAGAGTTCGGCCACCGTGGTATTTCCGTCACTGCCGTAGCGCCGGGGCCTATGGATACGCCTTTCTTCTATGGGCAGGAAAGCGAT
>CAZZPK010000002.1:40427-97487 GCA_964655995.1 uncultured Candidatus Saccharibacteria bacterium | reverse complement strand
GGTAGTGGGGGCACCGAGAGCCAAGGCGCCTGTTAAGCGGTCAACCAGCAAGTCGCCGGCCGGCGTCACCGCCAAAGTCACATTGAGCGGCGCCTCGTAAAACTCGATGACAGCGCCGGGGCTGTAGCTTGCGCCGGCAAACAAGGCGGTACTGGTGGCATTGACTCTGACGCCATAGGCCAAGCCGCTTAAACCGGCCTGGGTGTTGTTTTGAGCTTTGGCGATTAAGCCAGCGATCTCCTCGGCGCTCGCGGCCACCCGTGTCCGCTCGCGCAAACCGCCGCCCGAGCGGAAAGCCAAACTGCTTAATACCCCGACAATGGCCAAAACAAGCAGTAATTCGACTAAAGTGAAACCGCGGCGCATATTAAAAGGCATCGGTTAGCGAGTAAATCGGCGAGAGGAGCGCCAAGGCAAAAAAGCCGACCGCGGCGCCGACCACGATCATCAGCGCCGGTTCGATAATCGTCGAGATATTTTTGATCGCCTGATCGACCTCGGCCTCAAAAAAGACGGCGCCGCGGGTAAGCATGTCCGAGAGGGCACCCGTCTCCTCGCCCACCTCGGTAAGCTCCGACACCAGCGGCAAATAAAGATAAGGCCGGGCGGCAAAAATGGCCGACAAGTTAAAACCTTTTTGGACCTTCTCGGCGGCCTCGGCTAAAGCCTCCTGATACAAGGTGTTTTGACTCACCGTGCCGGCAATCTCCACCGCCTCAACCATACTGACACCGGCCGAGAGGAGCGAGGAGATAGTCCGCATAACCAACGCGGCATTGGCCTCGCGGCTCAAGTGGCCGATAATCGGCAGACGGAGTATAAGCGAGTAAAACAGCCGCCGCCCGGCCTTGGTCTCCAGACTGGCAAACAAGAGGAGAAGCATCAAAGCAACGGCAAAAATGAGCCACAAATAATGATTGATCACCAGCGAGCTTACGCCGATGACAATTTGCGTCGAGAGCGGTAGCTCGACATTAAGCTCGTCAAAAGTGGTGATCAAAGTGGGAATGACAAAAATCATCATCAAAATGGCGATGGTGATGATCAGCAAAACGATAATGGCCGGATAAATCATGGCACCGCGGATTTTGCGCTTGAGATCGTAGCTTTTTTGCAACTGCTCGCCCAAAGTAAGGAGTGTCCCGGGCACATTGCCGGAGCTCTCGGCCGCTTTGACCATCGCGACAAAAATCGGCGAGAACGCGTTGGGGAAGTCGGCCAGCGCCTTGCTAAGCAGGCTACCGCTGTCGATAGACTGGGCTACCGACTCGACAATAGTTTGGAATTGGCGCGAGGAAGGCTGGCGGGCCAAAACGCGCAACGCCCGGGCCAAGGGCAGGCCGGCGGAAAGCATGGCGCTCAAATTGGTGGCAAACAAAATCCGCTCGCGCATCGAGATAGGGAGACTGAACCACTGATGCCAAGCGCGGGCGCGGCCAACCGGCGTCACCGTAATAACCGCTTGGCCCTTGTCGCGGAGAGCGCGGGCCACGCCAAAACGGTCGGCGGCCTCAATGACGCCGTTTGTAATATTGCCCTCCGCCGTCTGCGCCTTGTAATTAAATTGCATAAAGTTACTCGGTGACCACCCGCAACACCTCCTCGATGGTGGTCAAGCCTTGTACCGCCTTAAAAATCCCGTCCTCAAGCATAGTCATCATCCCCTCCGTCTTGGCCTGCCGCTCGATCTCGTCGGCGGTGGCCCCTTTGATCACCAGCTCTTTGATTGCCGGCGACATCGGCAAAATCTCGTGGATGCCAATGCGCTCGGCGTAGCCGTCTGCGGCATCGGCGCTCGGCTTGGGCTGGTAAAAATCGATATTGGACCAAGTGGCGCTCGCGGGGACAATCTTTTCCTTTTTTAACAACTCGAGCAGGCGCGGCAAATCAACGTGATCGGCCAGCTCAGTTAGCTCGGTTTGGGAGAGCTTGTGCGGCACCTTGCTCACCAAGCGCCGCACCAAACGCTGAGCGATCACCACATTGATCGTCGAGACCAGCAAAAACGGCTCCACGCCCATATCAAGCAAACGCGGGATGGCGCCGGCGGCCGAGTTGGTATGGAGAGTGGAAAGTACCAGGTGACCGGTGAGGGCGGCATTAATAGCGAGCCCCGCCGTCTCCTTGTCGCGGATCTCGCCCACCATAATAATGTCAGGATCCTGGCGCACCAGCGAGCGGAGACCATTGGCAAAAGTGAGGCCGATCTCGGGCTTAACTTGCGTTTGATTGATGCGCGGGATCTGATACTCGATCGGATCCTCGATGGTCGAGATATTGACGTCGGGAGTGTTTAACAATTCCAAAACGGTGTACAGGGTGGTGGTTTTGCCCGAGCCGGTAGGACCGGTGGCCAAGATCATGCCGGTAGCGGCGCGCGTCGCCTTGTGGATGCGCTCCAAACCCTCACCATGGAAGCCGAGCGACTCGAGCGTAAAACCGCGCACCGAGTCGGGCAAGAGACGCATAACCACCTTTTCGCCAAAATAGGTGGGGAGCAAAGAGACGCGGAAGGAGACATTTTGCCCGCCGAGCTCCAGCTTAAAGCGTCCGTCCTGGGGCAAGCGCTTTTCATCAAGGCGCAGACCGGCCAAGACTTTGATCCGGGCGACTATGGCTTGGGTCACCGATTTGGGCAAAATCATGGCGTCGTGGAGCAGACCGTCGATGCGATAGCGGACCACCAACTCCTTTTCAAACGGCTCGAGGTGGATGTCGGACGCTTTTTGGATAATGGCGTGAGAGATAAGCGTGTCGACCATGCGGACCACCGGCACATCCTCGGCCAACTTTTTCTCAGCCTCGGGCGTGTCGTCGGTGCGGGCGAGCTTGGCCGCGTCCTCGCGGATCAAGTCGCCAAACTCGGCTTTGAGACTTTTTTGATACTGGAGCAATACCTGCTTAATGGACTCAACATTAGTTAAGCGCGGCAAAATCTTAACCCCGAGACCTTTGCGGACAAAGTCGATGGCCTCAAGATCCAAAGGATCGAGCATCGCCACCTCAAGGCCATCGCCTGTCTTTTTATAAGCGACGATGTTGTGCTTGCGGGCGATCGGCTCGGGGATGAGAGAGAGCACCTCCTTGGGCACGCGCTCTTTGACCAAATCGACAAACGGGATGCCTAGTAAATAAGACGTCACCTTGCGGAAGTCGTCCTCATTGATTTTGCCCTGGCTCACCAACACCTCGGAGAGCTCCTTATGGCTTTTGGCCGACTCAGCAAGCGCCGCCTCGACGTCGCGCTTGCTGACGAGCCCCGAGTCAATCAAAAATTTTTGCAATTCTTCCAAATCAAGATGCATATCAACTTTATTATAACAAGAAAACCCGCCTTAGGCGGGTTTTCTAAACTAAAGTGTTAATTAGTTTTTGATGCAAGCGACATACTCATAATTATACGAAATTCCACCAAGTGTCTCAGTACCCTGTCCAGTTGTTACCCGAGAAAACCCATTATCGCAAACACAGTTGTTTCGCATTGGGTAAACATAATTGAAACATTGACTCCCAGAGCGGATTTTACCGTAACCATAATGACCACCTTGGACGTAGGTGCCAGAACCGCTACCACCTCCTAAACTATCATCGTCTCTCCAACCAACAAGACCCAAAGAATCCATAGCCAAAACACGATTATAACCTGCATCTGATTCAGGTTGATTAGAAATACTTTGGAGTTTAACACCACCACTTTGAAGCCATAAACCACCCTGTTTTATAGTTACACCAGTGGTAGGAAAGATATTAACAATACCTTGACCTTCACTCATAAGATTTAATGCATTATCACCAGTATCAATTAATAGGCCATTGGTACCAAGAATTTTACCGAAACCACCACTAACGCCACTTATAACAACATTGTTTCCACTAATTAAATTCATTCTCCCAATCCCTACACTATTATTAGCACTATCGTTGGTCAAATTAGAACTGGCTTCCCAGCTCGTACCATTCCAGCGTAGAGTTTGGTTGGCAGCAGTACCATTAGGTAAACCACTACCGCCAGTAGCTGGTTGCCAAGAGGCCCGGCCAAGACCATCTGAAGTTAAGACCTTATTAGCCCCAGCGCCCGTAGGAATAATCAAACTGCTGCCATCTGGGATAGTCACACCATTACCATCAACAACCAATCTCCCTGCTGGCAATCCCGCTGAATCAGTAATAGGTGGAGTTAAAAAGTTGTGAGATAAAGCAGTGTATCTAGTAGCCAAATATCGTCCAATTGTACGATTAATACTGGCAATTACAGACCAAGAATTATTAGGCACGTAGGCTAGTTCTAGACCAGCGCCAGTTGCCGGTTTATAAGCATCAGCACCGTTACCAGTGATCTGTACTCGGCCAGTGGTGTTAGTATTTTTAATAGAACCACTGTTGGCATCAGTAGGGCCCCAATAGTTAGTGCCGCCTCCTCCACCAACTGGAGTACAACCATTGGAGTTACAAATCTCCAAGCGGTCCCAAATGCGCACCTCGCGATCGCCTACTGTTGTACCGCCACCTAAAATATCAACACCATCACCTTGATTTTGATATAAATTATAGCCAAGTTTACCCGCTACTACTTCACCATTAGCGTCTTTAGCTTTGTTGGCTACTCCACCTCCCAACTCAAACGCGGCGCGGGTATTCCCCCACAAGCCGATTTTGAAATTGCCTTGAGTATCAATGATCATGCGGTCACCCATACCAGGGCCAGCTTGAGCGGCATCTTGATCAACAATGTAAAAACCTTTTTGAGTACTATCCGTTGGAGTATTTCCAGACCAAGCGGTAAAGGTCCAGAGGTGGCCAGCAGTACCGCGGGTACCTACACCAAAGTTGGCGTTGGTGCCAGCAATATGGAGCGTAGTCTCCGGAGTTTTAGTATTTACGCCAACGCGACCGCCGAGAGGGTTAATGGCGAAAGGATAAGCGGTGCTACCGGACTTAAAAGCTTGGACCCAGCCGTAATTTGAGGTGGTGTCTAAACCAAGGCTGACAATTTTAGTCTGATCAGATGCCCCCTTAATTTGCACTTGGCCAGCTACTGAACCGGACTGGACCGCATCATTAATAACAGACAAGATAGCCGAGCCTAGGTTAGGATGAGGACCAATCTGGAAGGCCCCAGCTTTAGTTTGCGGATTAATCGAAACATTAATCGGCGCGTCACAGCCTGGCGAGCCGGCCGGGCAAGCGGGAGCGGTACCTGCCGGCGGCGTCCAGTTGGCATAAGCGGCCGGCACTACCGCAAGCGCTAGAGTGAGCGAAAAAATGATAGAGAATAGTTTAGACATAATTTAACTAATAACGGTAATTAATAATGGCCACTAATTATGGTTAAGTTTAGTTTAGCATAAAGTGATAGGCGGCCAGTTGACTTTTGCCGGCAATGTGGATAAGATATGGGAGTATGTCCGTGCCCACGGGCAATTTTTTTACCCAAAATCGGTAATAATCACAAAAATATGATGGATTTAAAGGCTCTTAAGGGAGCCCTCGAACAATTAGAGGAGGAGCGCCATATCTCGAAGGATAAAATCATCGAGGCTATTGCCGATGCCTTAACCGCCGCCTACAAAAAGGATTACGGCAAAAAAGGCCAGATTATTAGGGCTAAATTGGACCTCGACACCGGCGCCACCGAGTTTTACCAAGTAAAAATCGTGGTAGACGAGAGCACGGTGCGCATGCCCACCGATGATGACGGCGACATTGAACCGGAGGAGTTTGTGGCCCATCCACCGGCCGGAGACGCCAACGAGGAGGGCGAGGTGGTGGAAAAACCCCGCTTTAACGAGGAGCATCACATTATGCTCGAGAATGCCCGCAAAATTAAAAAAGACGCCCAACTGGGCGAGGAGATCATTTTTCCTCTCGAGACCAAGGAGGATTACGGCCGCATTGCCGCCCAAACGGCCAAACAAGTGATTATTCAGCGCATCCGCGAGGCCGAAAAGGGTTCCATCTTAGACGAGTACTCGCATCGCCAGGGCGAGATTGTGAGCGGCAAGGTCCAAAAGATCGAGCGCGGCAATATTTTGGTCGACTTGGGCCGGGCCACCGCCATTTTGCCCTACGAGGAGCAGATCCCGGGCGAGTTTTACCGCCAGGGTGAGCGGGTCCGGGCCTATTTGATGCTCGTGGAGGAGACGCCGCGCGGCATTACCCTGCGCCTCTCCCGCGCCCACCCCGCCTTTGTTAAAAAATTGTTTGAGATCGAGGCGCCCGAGATCGCGAGCGGTGCCGTGGAGATTAAGGCGATTGCCCGCGAGGCCGGCGCCCGGACCAAGCTGGCCGTCTGGTCGGCCGATGCCGGCATTGACCCGGTGGGTGCCTGCGTGGGCCAAAAAGGCTCCCGCGTCTCGACGGTAATTGCCGAGCTGGGTGGCGAAAAGATCGACATCATCGCCTGGTCGGAAAATCCGGCCACTTTTATCCAGCAGGCGCTCTCGCCGGCCAAAATTACCAAAGTCAGTCTCGACGAGGAGCTGCGCCAAGCTACCATTGAGGTGCCGGCGGACCAGTTCTCGCTCGCGGTGGGTAAAGGCGGCCAAAATGCCCGCCTGGCCGCCAAATTAACGGGGTGGAAGATTGATATCGTCTCCCCCGACCTGCCGCCGGCCGACCAAGCCGAGACTACTGCGGAAACCGCTGACGCCGGTTTAGAAGCTAATCCGGAAACCGAATAATATGAACCTGTGGCACAATATCCCCGCCGGGACTAAAGAAAATTTTAATGTCATTGTCGAGATCCCCAAGCTCTCCCGCGTCAAATACGAGTTGGATAAGGAGACCGGCCTGATCCATGTGGACCGCGTCCTCTACTCGCCGATGCACTATCCGGCCAATTACGGCTTTGTCCCCCAGACTTTATGGGACGACGGCGACCCGCTTGATGTGCTCGTCCTCTCGCATGAGCCGTTTGTCCCCGGCTGTTTGGTGGCGGCCCGCCCCATCGGCGTCCTCTCAATGATTGACGGCGGCGACAGTGACGCCAAAGTGCTAGCCGTTCCCACAAATGACCCTCGCTTTAACAGCGTCCAGGATTTAACCGATTTGGAGCCCCACATTTTGGAGGAGATACAACACTTCTTCCGCGTTTACAAGGATTTGCAAAAAAAGGAGGTCAATGTGGGCGACTGGGAGCCTAAAGCCAAGGCCATGTCCGACTTTGAGCACGCCCAAAAACAGTACCAAGTCAAGTATTCAAAATAGTGCCTGAATATGCTATAGTTAAACCACCTCCCTGTGGAGGTGGTTTAATCGTTAATTTGCCTTTTAAAATATATGAAAATTATGATTATCAGTTTGGTGGCTCTCTTGGCGGCCTTTAGCGGCACGCCGGTGGCCCAAGCCGAGACCGGCAGTACCACTGCCGAGCGGCTTGATTACCTAAATAGGATACGTTCTCTCCGCGAGAATATCCGTGAGGAGCGGCAAGAGGCCTTCCGCGAGATTGAGGAGCGGCGGCGCGAGCTGCGCGAGGAGCGCAAAAGTCTCGTGGCCAGCTCAAGCGACGACTTTAAAGAGGAGCGGGAGGAGCTACGCGAGGAGCGCCGAGCGGTTATTGCCAGCACCACGGCGGCCATGCGGAACTGGATCGATGAGAAGCGGCAAGAGAATATCCGCCGTTTTAGCGGCATTATGATCGAGCGTTTTGGCGCCGCCTTAGACCGGATTGAGAGATTTATCGAGCGCATTGAGTCAAGCGGCCGCCTCACCGACCTAGCCGAGCCAAAGTTAGACGAGGCTAAAAGCCTGGTAAGCGACAGCCGGAGCGATTTAGCCGATTTGCCGGCCCAAATTAATGCGATTTTGGCGAGCTCCACTCCTAAAACCGCCTTTGGCGACATCCGCGAGGCAATCAGCGAGGCGCGCGACGGCATTAAGGAGGCTCATGCCAAATTGGTGGAGGTTATCCGCCTGATTGAGGGCGTGGGCTCCCCTAACGGCCAAACTGCCACCTCTACCGCTACCAGCACCGCCACTACCACTAATCAATAATCAATATGGAAACAAATCCACTTAACCAAGTTAATCAGAGCGAGCCTAAGGAGAGCGGAGTTGGCCCCTTGGCCGGCTCGATTATCATCATTGTGATCTTGATTATCGGCGGCATTTACGTCTTTAAGCAAAATTGGGACAAGCCCGCCGACACTACCCCTCCAACAGTGGAGGAACTTAAAAATCAGGGCACCTCGACCGACATTAAAGACATTAAGGCCGATATCGAGAACACCGATATTGGCAATTTGGACGCCGAGCTCAAGCAAATCGAAGCCGAGTTAAACATCTAAAGGTTTTATTTGGATGTTTACCGTTGTTAAAAAACAAGAAAACCCTAGTGACGCCACCGTCACCTTAAACCTCTCTCTCGCCAGTGAGGTTTTTGGTGCTTATCGGGACAAGATCATTAAGGAGCTGGTTAGAGAGGCGGAGTTGCCCGGCTTTCGCAAGGGGCATGCGCCGAGCGACTTGGTGGCGCGCGAGACGGGCGAGGCTAAAATTTTATGGCACATGGCCAATGCCGCCATCCGCGAGCATTACCCCCAAGTGATCGCGGCGGAAAAACTCGACGCCGTGGGCGAGCCCAAGGTAACCGTAACCAAATTGGCGCCGGGCAATCCCCTGGAGTTGGAAGTTACCACCGCCGTGGTGCCGGCCATTACCCTGCCTGACTATCAAAAAATCATTAAAGAGCTTAAACCTTTAGCCCCGGAACCAAAGAAGGAAGGCGCCACCGAGACGGAAAAAGAGGAGGCCAAAATAAAGCATAAAAACAAGCAGCGCATCGCCCTCCTTGAGGCCATCAGCGCCCAGTGTCAAGGTCTCACCTTGCCAATGGTTTTGGTTGATTATGAGCTGGACAAAATGCTGGCCGAATTAAAAGCCAGCATTGAGAGTCTGCACTTAAACTTTAACGATTACCTCGCTCATCTCAAAAAAACCGAGGCCGAGCTCCGCGCCAGCTGGCAGACCGATGCCGATAAACGCGTGCGCTTGGGCTTAATCTTAGACGCTTTGGCCGCGGATTTAAAAATCAAACCAAATGAGGAGGCGGTGGCCAAAGAAGTGGCCCACTTAAAAGAGCATTACCCGGGAGCCGACGAGGGGCGCCTCCGCGCTTATGTGGCCGGCTATCTCGCCCACGAAGAGGTTTATAAAAAACTTGAAGCCCTCTTGCCCGCCTGATATACTAGTGGCCTATGTTAATCCCCACTGTGATTGAAAAGTCCCCCTTTGGTGAGCGCGCCTATGACATTTACTCGCGTCTCTTAAAAGAGCGTATCGTCTTTTTAGGTGGCCCGATTGATGACTACAGCGCCAATTTGATTATCGCCCAACTCCTCTTTTTGGAAGCGGAGGATCCTAAAAAAGATATTACTTTGTATGTTAACTCTCCGGGCGGCTCGGTCACCTCGACCTTGGCGATTGTGGACACGATGAATCACGTTAAGCCCGATGTCTCAACAGTGTGCGTGGGTATGGCCGCCTCCGGCGGGGCAATAGTGCTCTCGGCCGGCAAAAAAGGCAAGCGCTTTATCCTCCCTAACGCCGAGGTGATGGTGCATCAGCCACTCGGGGGCACCGAGGGCCAAGCCTCCGACATCGCCATTACTGCCAAGCACATCCTTAAGACCAAAGAGAATTTAAATAAAATGTTGGCGGCCAATACCGGCCAGTCGCTTAGCCAGATCGAAAAGGATACCGATCGCGACTTTTTTATGTCTGCCGACGAAGCCAAAAAATACGGTATTGTGGATCAAATCATCAAAGAAAAATCCGGGCGGTAGAAAAATTTAGATAAAAAATACCAGGAGCGGGAATAAATCCAGCTCCTGGCGTTTTACTTGTTGAGGAGGATAGTCAGTAGCCTCCTCATGAGAAAGTGCTCGACCCAGCCGCGCCTGGGCTTTTGCCCGGACAGGTGCATGATTATCGCCAAGGCAATATTGACCGGCGACAACAGCACTATGAGTGCCAACCATACACCTACCGCAACTATCTGATAAGCGAGCGAGGCGCTCTGTTTCCTACTCCCCCAAGAACTTAGCATAACGTTCTCCTTTTTGTTTCCAAGACGAAACCTTGGACTAGGGATTGATTTGAATAAAGGCCTGATTTTGATCAAGCACTTTTTCGTCGGTCGATAAGAGTTGAACTACCACCGGCCCTTCACTAGTAAAGGCCACTTCAGGAGTCTTGTATTTCTTGGTAAGGGTCCTATAATCATCCTCTTTGGACAATCTGACCACCTCGCGGACACCCCAGGGTAAAACGATTTTAACCTTTTGACCGTCGACAATATTCTCGGCGGTAAAAGCCATCACCATCTCGTCACCACCTTTAAAACTTTTGAGATTGTAACCCATGGTGGTTGTCGATGGACCCTCTGGCGAGTCCAATCGAATTGAGGGTGAAGCCTTGGTCTCTTCTGCCGGCGTCTCGGCTGCAACTGAAGCCGTCGAAGACATTTTTTGTTCCAAAACACCGAGCCTGTTCTTGACTGACTTAAGATCGACCGCTATTAAAACAATACCGGCGACCAAAAGTATGATAATCAAGAAAAAGAAAGAATAGTCTACCTTTTTGTATTCGTTCACCTTTCAACCCTCCTCATAGTTTCTCAAACCAGCTCTGGACCATCCAGGCTGGGGACTCTCTAACTATGACTATAGCAAATGTAATTGACTTAGTCAAGTTAAGTCGTCAGCACCCCTTTTCCTTATTTTGGACGACCGTCTAGAATTAGGAATGTTAGAATTTAACCAAAAAAATACCAGGAGCGGGAATGAATCCAGCTCCTGGCGTTTTAGTTGTTGAGGAGGATGGTTAGCAACCTCCTCATGACAAAATGTTCGAACCAGCCTCGCCGTGGCTTTTGCCCGTCAGTGTTCATTATTATCGCCAGTGCAATGTTTACCGGCGACAACAGCACTATGAGTGCCAGCCACACACCTACCACAACTATCTGGTAAGCAAGCGAGGCGCTCTGCTTCCTACTCCCCCAAGAACTCATCATAGTATTCTCCTTTTTGTGTCCGGGGCGAGACCTCGGATTAGGGTAACGGGGTTGCTTCCAACTCCCCCTCTTTATTGAAAACGATTTTGTAATCGCCGGCTTCGGGCAAGTAAACCGTTTTCGTCTCACCCGATGGGTATAAAACCATTTCCAGCTGTCCGGCGGAAGCGTTTTCGACAATAAATGAGGGGGTGACAACATCATCCCCAAACTGGAGAGATATTTGTTGGGCATTAACCAACTCACCAAGCTTAAATATCCCTATAACAGCCACCGTGGTCATAGAAGCAATAACCACAAAGGTAGCCACAATCACCATTTTATACTTCATCCTAATTAACCTCCTGTTTTGCCTTTCAAACCAACTCTGGACCATCCAGACTGGTGACTATTCTATCCTACAGTATAGCAAATATAGGGCAAAAAGTCAACCTTCGATAAACTCAGGTTAAAAGTGCCCGAAACTCCCCCACTTTGCCACATTGGAGATGGTCTGCTACAATCAGGGTGTTCTTATATTATTTGAGTTAGCTTATTAATTACCTTTAATTGACCGTTAGTCCCTAATTTGACCTTACCTCCCTGTAGATCCCATGCTTTACTCTCTTATCGACAGCAGACCGAGTGACAACCTACTGACTAAGGTTTAGTTTTGGCGGCGGTCCTAAACCGCTATGAGTTTGACGATTATCTTGATTACCGGCGGCGTCGGGGTGGCGGGCATTTTGGTGGGTTACTTTTTGCGCTGGCTGATCACCTTGGGCCAAAAGGGCTCCATGGAGCTCCGCATCAAGCAGGCGCTCCTTGAGGCCAAGGAGCGCGCCGCGGCTATTGTGGCCGAGGCCGAAAAGGAGGCCACCACCCTCACCACCGAGGCCAAAAGCAAGTTGGAAGAAAAGGAGCAGCAGTTAAAAAAATTAGAAGACCGATTACTAAAAAAGGATGAGTTGTTAGACAAGCGCCAAGGCGACATCGACAAAGAGGTCGAGAGTATTAAACGTAAAATCGAAGAGATCAAGACGGTTAAAGAGCAAGTCGACAAGTTGGAGGCCGACAAACGGGCTGAGTTGGAGCGCCTGGCCAAACTCTCCACCGATGAGGCTAAAACCGAGCTCTTTAACCAGTTGGAAAAGGAGTATCAAGACGATTTGACCACCCGGATCAGGAAGTTTGAGTTTAATGCCAGTGAGACTTTGGAGCATAAGGCCAAAGAGTTGTTGGCCACTATTATCCAGCGCCTCTCCACCTCCACTGTGCCCGAGGTAATGTCGACCACCGTTGATATCCCTTCTGATGATCTAAAGGGTAAAATTATCGGCAAAGAGGGCCGCAATATCAGAGCATTTGAGAAGGCGAGCGGCGTCGAGGTGATTATTGACGACACGCCCGGCTCGATTGTTCTCTCCTCCTTTGACCCGGTACGACGTCAAATTGCTAAAACGGCACTCGCCAATTTGATCGCCGACGGCCGTATCCAGCCGGCCCGCATCGAGGAGATGGTGGAGAAGGCTAAAGAGGAAATCGCCAAAATCATTAAAGAGAAGGGAGAGCAAGCGGCTTACGAGGCCGGAGTGTTTAACTTGGACCCGCGCATTTTGCTTATTTTGGGACGACTCCACTTCCGCACCAGTTACGGCCAAAATGTGCTCCAACACTCCATTGAGATGGCACATTTGGCCGGGATGCTGGCCGAGGAGCTTGGTGCCGATGTGGCTGTGGCGCGCGCCGGAGCGCTCCTCCACGACATCGGCAAAGCGGTGGATCACGAGGTAGCCGGTACCCATGTGGAGATCGGCCGCCGTATTTTAGAGAAGTTTAACGCTGGCGAGGCGATTATTAAGGCGATGCAGGCCCACCACGAGGAGTACCCTTACGAGACCATCGAGTCGATTATCGTCAAAGTAGCCGACAATATCTCGGGCGGACGGCCCGGCGCCCGCCGCGACAGTGTGGAAAATTACTTAAAGCGTCTTAAAGACCTCGAGGATATCGCCAACTCCTTTAAGGGGATTGAGAAGTCGTACGCCATCCAGGCCGGCCGAGAGCTCCGCGTCTTTGTCCGGCCCGAGGAGATGAGCGACTTGGAGTCCCGCCGACTGGCCCGCGAGATCGCCCTGCGTATTGAGCAGGAGCTTAAGTACCCCGGCGAGATCAAAGTAACGGTAATCCGCGAGTCGCGGGTAATCGAGTATGCCCGTTAGGCCCGCCCCGACCGCAGCGTCGGAGTTGCGCAAAAAGAGCCCTAAATATATACTTTAGCCATTGGTCGGTAGTCTTTACTAACCTAATCCAATCTGTGTTATGAACAAAGCTAGCATTGTTGACGCAGTAAATGAGGCCATCGGCGGCACCAAAGCCGGAGCCGAGAAGGCTGTCGACACCGTCATCGAGTCTATTGTCAGCACTTTAAAAAAGGGCGACGAGGTCTCGATTGCCGGCTTAGGCATCTTCTCCACCAAGACGCGCGCCGCGCGCACGGCGCGCAATCCGCGCACCGGCGAGACCGTTAAAGTGGAGGCGATGCGTGTGCCCAAATTCCGCGCCGCCAAAGCCCTTAAAGAAGCAGTCCGTTAAAATTACTTTTTTGAGCTCAAAAAAGTACCAGCCTCGGGCTGGACACTACCCAAAAAACCCTGACCACTCGGTCAGGGTTTTTTGGTGAAAAAATTTACCCTGACCTTATTGAAGGGTGCGGACGGCGGGAATCGAACCCGCGCCTGCTGCTTGGAAGGCAGCCATTCTACCATTAAACAACGTCCGCGTTTGCTATACTTGTCGGGAAGTCGAGAATCGAACTCGAGCCTCACCCACCCCATGGGCGTGTACTGCCACTATACTACATCCCGCCTCGCCACTATCCACCTTAACTTAAAAACCCAATATTGACAAAGATTTTTAAGGGAGTAAGCTTAAAAATGGAAGTACTTCTTGGGACTCTTCTTGGGGTGGCAGTACAAAACCAAAAGAAGGGGGGAAGTACTGTGTTTAGGGGCAGTTAGAAATGAAAGGGTTTTTTATGGAAGGTCTCCTGAATAAACTGAAGGAGAGGCTGTCCAGACTGACGGGCACGTCCGTCTGCTGGATCAGTCAAGTCGGGGATGGTAATGACCTGGTAACATTCAGGTCCACCAACCCCATGCTTCCAGTGGACAAACACCGTTTGGTGGTGCGCGTCGCGCATCACGGCGGAAAGTTGCATGTCATAGAGGCGATCGGCCGCTTTGCCGGTTGTTCCAATGACACGCTGCACCCCCAGGCGGCGTAAATCCCACCACCCATTTCCTCGCGAGGCTCACCATCTACGGTGGGCCTCCATTTTTGTTTACTTTATCTCTTAACATGTTACAGTGAGGGCGGAGGCTCAACACCCCAGAGAGGAGGTGGCCCATGATCCCCCTTATCCAAATGGAGCATGAGCGGGTCCGAACGATTTTACAAAACAATTTCTCTTACCGTTTGGCCTGCGAGGGCAGCGTGGAGACCGGCGAGGTCGTCTACAAATTGCTAAACGGCAGCGAGGAGATAGGCCGACTCGTAGTGCAATACTGCGAGAACAACAATCAGGCCTACGGCGAGGTTGTGTCTGCCTCGGGGCTCCTGGCCAAAAGAGTAAAATCGATCGCCGCGCTCCAACTCCGGATCATCAATCTTGAGCCAAAGTAAAGCCCCTGTGTCTCCGCGCGCCTTGCGCCAGAGACTACAGGGGCTTGTTTTTTTCTATACACTCCGATACAGCCTTCAATAAATTCCTCCTTGTTGTCAATAAATTGTCGCCCGGTCGCACCACCACACAAGGAACACCAGGATACTTGCGCCGATGATGCTTTAAGCCGGTATACGACGACTTGATTTGCAAAGCCACCAGGCCGTATTTGGTGTAAACCAGCAAATCAACCCCATTACAATCATCCCCCGAGCAAGTCTCCGTCTCTAAAACGGCGATTACCCACCACGGAGTCGGTAAAGTATGCAGGGCTCTAAAGGCCTTCTGCTCCATCCTCATCCCCCGCTTTAATGACCACACTTCATCGTCAGACTCCGGTACCCAAACTGCTGCCATAATAAGTCCTCCAGTTATTATCTAATTAGATTTATACCATACACCAAAAAACCCTGCAAGAAGCAGGGTTTTTTGGTGTCTCGGCGTTAAATTAACGCATTGGACGATCAGCGAGCGGGCGGGCCTCGTTAACAGTGAGAGTCCGACCCTCAAAGTCCTTGCCGTGCCACATCTCGATTGCCTTTTGAGCATCAGCCTCGTTAGCCATCTCCACAAAGCCAAAGCCGCGTGAGCGACCGGTCATTTTGTCGGTGATGATCGTAGCCGAGGTAACCTCGCCCGCTTGGGCAAAGGCGCTCTTTAAGGAATCAGCATTGGTGGAATATGGGATCCCGCCAACGTAAAGCTTAGTAGCCATTTCGATGTAAACTATTGATTAATTGATGTAAGGTGCGACCCCTTGGTCTCACCTTGCGAGCGAGAACCCAAGAACATACTTACAAAGAGTAGTATGCCCTAGTCTCTATTTTAAGTCAAACAGATCAGGGTTTGGTAATCAAATGATAAGTCGTTACCGCCAAGCCGCCAAAGGCCGCCACAAAGAGGATAAGGCCGATTAACCAACCAACAAATGGGACAATTGAGACAACAAAGAGCGCCGTGGTGCCGCCCAAAACGCCCCACCAAGAGAGAGTGTACTCGCTATGCCGCCGCACCAGCCGCTCGAGCCAGGCGCCAAAAACCAAGCCGGCAAACACCGAGGCCATAATCAGCAGCGCCACATACAGGCAAATGATAAATAGGGCCAGTGGCACGCCCACCACCGTCAGCGCCAAAATAATAACCAGCGCCGGCACCAAGATTAAAGCGGTAACACCCATGCCAAGCGCCCGGCCAAAATGCGTCAAAGTTGTGGTAACGATAGCCCCCACCGGCCGGGGTAAAATCAAATACAAAAAAGTGGCAAAAGCAAACAGGGTTAAAAACTTAAGCAAGGCCCAAACGCCAACGACGGCGAGCCCGGCCGGCAGGCGCCCGGACAATTGATTAAAGACAATCGGGCCACTCACCTGCGACAAATTGTGCCGGATAAAAGCTTGGGGCGCCTGGTATTTGATCCCCCGGCTCAAGGCGGCCCGCTCGCCGAGCGAGAGCTCGTCAACGCGGGCCGTTACCGGCCCGAGCACCGGCCCATTAAGCAATAGCTTGCCGCCAATCGCCCTCAAGGAGCCGACAACGGCGCCGTCAATAATGGCCGCCCCGCCCAAAATCAAGACATCTTGCTTGACCTTGGCGGTGGGCAATAGGTGGACCTGCCCGCCGGCCACGGCGAGATCGCCAGCGATCTCGCCGCTAATCTCGACAGTGCCGCCAGCCACTCGCACATCACCATAAATCGGGCCCGAGACAGTGATATTGCCGCTCGCAATAAACAAATCACCTTGTACCGGCGCAGTAATGTCGGTGCGGCCGGCGGCGGCAAAAACATCACCCGAGACCGGGCCAGCCAGCTCCAAATTACCTACCAGCGCATACAAATTGGCGGCCAAGTTCTCGGTCGCCGGCAATACAAAACTCTCGCTTAAACGCGCCTCGGCTGCCAGCGACCAATTAGGGGTTAGCAAAGCAATTAACAGCAACAAAATAGTTAAATAACGCATTACTTGTATCGTACCAGTCTCGCCAAATAAAGAAAAGGCCCGCCTAAGTAGGCAGGCCATATTTGGAGAGAAATTGATTGGAGTAGTTTGGATCGGCGGTAATCTCCCGGACAATCGGCAACCACTCGGGCGGGATAAAGGCGCGGGCGTCTTGCTCGCTTGCAAACTCGCACTCGGCCACAACCAGGCCGGCAAGCTGATCGCGATATTGGTCAATCTCAAGGGTGAGACCCTCGGGCAGCTTGATCTTAAAGCGATACTTGCGGATGAGCTGCGAAGCTTGGGGCAAGAGCGCCTCGTAGTGCTCGCGGGCAATGGCGATCTCCGTCTCCCGGCGCGCGAGACCCTGCCCCACCTTCTCGGTTAAGAAAAAGTGGCGGCCAGCGCGGCGGAGGCGGAGCTCGCGTTTACCGATAACCAAGTAAGCTTGGTCGAGGTAAACGCAGGGAACTTGATGGAAGTCGCAGATTTGCTCTTGAGGCACCTCGCTCAAGAGCCACTTGCGCTCAATCTCAGTACTCATGGCAAATCTCCTTGCGGTTGGGCTAGGTGGTCGGCGACCACCTGGCGGATAAGTGCAATTTTTGACTCTAAGTCATCCCGCCCAGACAGGACGAGATGATTGGCATGGCCCGACCAGGCCTCTTTGAGGGCGGCATCAACTTTTTGCGCCCCATCAATGCTCTCGTAGCGGTTGGGATTACCCGCTTTGAGCGCCAAGTACCGGTCGGGGCAAGCAACGGCCAATGACTCGAGATGGAAGATCCAGTCATAGGACGCGAGCATATCTTGCTCACTAGCGCCGACTAATTGGCAAAAAGCTTGTTTGTCGCCAAGATAGGCGGCGCCGTCTAAGAGGCCGCGATCGCAGACCATCACACACTGTGACAAACTGAGCCAAATTGCTTCAGCTTGTTTTTGAGTGTGATAGACCGCTACCTGAAAAGACTTGAGCCACTCGCCCGAGAGCGCCATATCGCGACCAGGCACCGGAAAAATGTTAAGTAACTCCGTGGCCACTTCGTTGACAAAAATCACTCGTTGGCTAAACTCCTGCTTTAGCGCTTCAATGACCGAGGTCTTGCCCCCGCACGGTCCGCCCGTGATGACAAACTTCCACATGCTTTTCATAACCTTACCCTCCCGTTTGGTTTATATTTTGTTTTCAACGACCTAAATGGTCTGATTTAAGCTTAAGTTAAAATAATTAAAACGTCTTAATTTTAGTCATTTTTACAAAACAATCTAAAAATCACCTTATTTCAAGGGATTTTTACTAAAATTATGTTGACGAAAAAGCTGACAGATATATGTAAATAACAAATTAAAAAACCCCGACATTAATCAGGGTTTATCATACTCGAAATTAATTCTCGATGATATGGCTTTGGACAAAATCCAATGCCACATCTTTTTCTTTCTCCGTGATCCAACCGGATCCCGGAAAAAGAGTAGACCGAAGAGCAAAAGCTTCGCCCTCGGCTAAGGCTTTTTTGATGACTAAAGCTTGAGTTAGGCCGGAGCCATCGCCAGAACCTCCAACAATATTGGAGGCCGATCGTCCAATCCAAAACCGGACAATTAGTCCCATATCCATCATGCGACGGAAATGAACTAGACCTTCTGTGGTCTCGAATATTTGAAGACCCCAGTCATTATCCACACCATCGCCAGTAAAGACCCCGTGATGATGAGCACCTTGGTGAGTGCGATAATAAACCCCACCATTAGGATTATAAATCCCCCCGTTATTAAATACCTCGGACCAAATACTTAACTCTGAATCCATGTCCCAAGTGGCCAACAAAGCAGCCACTTTATCCTCGTACGAAAATAGGTGAAAATTTTCTAATGGAATTTTGTTGCCATCAGAATAAACCTCCCCCTCCCCTTGGTCCCAAAGTAAAACTTTGAGAATTTCGTCCTGGGTCAAAGGATCATGAGAACCAATAAGTACATCCATTTCTTTCTCCTTTTCTCTTGATTTTTTATTTTATTGTCAAAGTTCTTTTCTGTTTCGCTCTTTTGAGCTCTTCAGCCCGGATACACATCCGGAGACAGTGGGGAGTTTTTAGCTCCTCCAGCGATTAGCTTGGGGTTATCCCCCTTTAGCAATCTCCAGTTGCTAGGCCCAGCTGATGACCTACCCGTTTTATTTCCGGGCCAGAAGGGACGGTACTTGAGTGCGTGGAGGTTGCACTCTCGAGCGTACCGGCCAGCTTTACGCTACTGGCAAACGGGGCCGGCAGAAGCAGCTCCCGAGGAAGCAGGGGCAGATGACTGTCCCAGCTTATCCCTCAAGGACAACAGCTCTGGACATTTTTCAGCCCAAAACTGCCGGACGCGTTTGGCGTCGCGCTGCTCTTGCCACTCACGCTTGAGCTCCTGACTTGGTATCAATTTGGCTTTGACACCTTGGGGAGCTCCGGCAATGAGTTGGTCGCCGCATGGCTTGTGTACCTTATGAGTCTCATTGTTAATTGAGACAAGGTACCGTGCGCCATTTTGGCCGACCCGGCCACATAAGTGACATTTATGTTTTTCGGACATTTTGTCTCCTTATGCGTTACCCGCCTTATCGCCACCATTTCCAACTGGGATACCAGTTTTTATAGGTAGGTTTGAGCGGGTAGCAGTTTGTTAAAGACCTGGCTTGAGGGCCCGAGACCATTCTCCGGCTCTCAAAAAGGTGGCCGAGCACTTGGTGTGTCCCAAGTTGCTCGGCCGTGCGATGAGAGGACGGTCGTCAGCCGTGTTTTCAAGTGGTTAGCTTGAAGTCTCTCTTGGTTAGAAGATTTCCCTCCTAACCCTGTTGGCTAATTTCTCTCCTTTGACTAGAAGGAGGAGGCCGCTTCGGCGCTCGCACTAAGCACCCCTGCTCTCTAGGTAGAGTCTGCTCCAGCCCAGGGAGCAGGAGTGCTTTCTGTTTCAAGGTCCTCTTTTGGTCTAGAGCTAATTATGACAGGATTAGTAAAATTGTCTGTATAAATGTCAAAATTAGTTAAATTACAGCCAAAAATCCTTAATTATCAACAGTTTTGTATATTTTTTGTTGACGAAAAAGCTGACAGATGTATACTAAAGTGATATGCAACTCCAAAATTATTTGCAAAAAATCGGTTTAAGCGACAAGGAGGCGGCGCTCTATGTCGCCGGGTTACAGCTGGGCCCGGCCACGATCCAAGACCTGGCCAGCGAGTCGGGACTTAAACGCACCACTATTTATGAAATAATTAAAAGCTTGCAAGAGAAAAAGTTGGTCAATCAAAGTCAAAATAATAAAAAAAGGATTTTTATTATGGAGGAGCCGGAGAATGTGGGTCTCTTTTTAAAACAGCGTGAGATTATTTTTAAACAAATTTTGCCCGATTTGGAGGCGCTTCAAAATCAAAAAGCTAAAAAGCCTACCGTCCGCATTTACGAAGGCAAATTGGGGTTGGAAAAGATTTACGATGACATGATCAAAAAGCCGGGCGAGATCCTGGCGCTGGCCGCCCCCAAAGACCTGATCTCCAAAGGGATGCTCGATTTTTTACGCGAGGACTGGGAGCCGCGGCGCATTGCCTCTGGTATCAAGATGCGCCGCATTAATATCAATTTAAGCGGCAATCACCGCCAGGATTACAAAATTTTGCCCAAGCCCGAGGAGTTTGAGGAGGTGCGCTATTTGCCGGTCGACGATTACCCTTTTACTGTCGGTATTTACATTTACCGCCAAAAAGTCGCCTTTGTCTCTTATCACAAAGACGAGATGTTTGGCCTGGTGCTCCGGAGCCCGGCGATCAGTTTTACCTTACGCTCCACCTTTGAGCACTTTTGGCGCTTTACTCCCCTCTCTTAGGTAGTTTATAAGCTATGATTATGATCACCATTAACCTGTGAATCAAAAATCTAAAACTACACAGACCAAGAAATGGTGTCTAGAGGAGAGAGATTTATGCCCCCTTCCTGCTTTCACAGATCGGGAGCGACTGCTCGCACTATTACCCGATCTAAGTTCTATCATCTTGATTCACAGATCATTGGGGACCAACAAAATTCATACACTCTTTCGCTCTTTTGAGCTCATCAGTCGGAGCACACACTCCGAAAGAGTGGGAAGTTTTTATAGAGAATCCCACTCTACCCTTACCCAAGCTGCGTTGGTTACCCACCTTCGCAGCAAGTGCATGATGGAGATTTTCGGTGGCGAGCTTTATCTCCTAACGCCTCATGGTGTCCTGCCTCCACGCTGTGGAAGGCAGGGATGAAGGTGTAGGTTGCGCGGGTCATGCCTCCGCGCTTCCTGTGAGACCTGGGATTTACGAGTCCGTCTCACTTACACCCGACTCGGCTTGTTGCTACTAACCGGAATTTGTCCGGTGACGCCCACAGGTTCGCAACGAGCAAGCCCTCCTGTGAGTTTGGCGATTTATTGGGGTCGCCACTCCCTTGCGTGCTTAACCCAAGTTTGCACGCTGGTCTCTTAACGACGAGAAGCCGCTTCGAAATTAACGATTTCGAAGTACCGCTACGTTTCCCATACGCAGATGGTCTCTGTTTGCATGGGTACAGAGCAACCCTTTCGATAGTCCTTTAGGGACCGTCTCGTGCGAAGTTCATCGCACACCTTCTTTCCGCTTGTGCTTCCTTTCGCGTTATGCGGGGCGAAGCGTCCGTCCCCTCGGAACCAACAATCAGAGATTGTCGATCCCCACACCACCCGTCTCCCGAGCGAGCTCGGTGAGCCGGGTGTTCGACCCCTCCACCAGGAAGGCGTGCATCTTGGTGCCGCACAAGTCCTCCGCGGTGAGCGAGATCGAATCGTCGCCGTCGCTGACCACGACCAGCTCGGGCCGCGTCAGCTTCCCCCCGGCGACGATTTCCTCGATCCGGGACTGCGCCTCCTTGGCGCACCCCGAGATGTTCGTTGATCCGCCCGAGAAGTTGTGCTCCTCGAAACGGCGGATCATCTCCTTCGCTTCCGCGGGCGTCGAGGCGAAATGCTCCTCGTAGCACCGAGAATCGAAGAACCGGACGAACATCTGGGCCTCCCCGGCGACGACCGCCTTGAGGCGGTTCATCAGCACGCCGCCAGCCTTGGCGATGCGCTGACCGTCGCCCATTGAGCCGGAGCAGTCGATGATCATGTAGAGAAGCTGCTGCTTCTCCTCACGACGCACCCGCTCCCGCACCATGGCGGACCGCGAGACAAGCCGGTATGTCCGGTAGGCGCTGGGGAGCGCCCACTCGGACTTCTGCAACCGGTTGATCTCACCGAAGTGAGCAATCGGCCGCACGCGAACGTCCTCGCCCTCCGGATCCGGCTGAACCTTCACCGAGCGGGCGACCTTCATCCGCGCCAGTTTGTCGAGCTGGCGGCTGACCTTGAGCCACACGTCTTTACCGTGTGCCATGTCTTCCGCCAACTTCATCGTGCCGAGATCGTCATCCCGGCCGTTGTCATCACCCGAACCAGCGTCCTCGTCCGGGTCGAGAAGCTCTTGCTCCTCATCCGTGAGCGACTCGACATCGTCCATGATGTCATTGAGCCGCTCGGCCGTTTGCTCCGGGTTTCCCTCCTGGAAAATCGGGAGAGTTTCCCCGTCGCCCCCAGGCTCTCCGCCGTTTTGCGTGGCGAGGAGCTTGAGCAGGTTCATCGCCTGCTCGAGGGGGCTTGAGCCCGGGAACTTGTCCAGCTCGACCGTTTGCAGAAAGTCGCAAACAGACTGCTGATACTTCATTCCCTGCTCGACGTAGGACTGGACGGCCTCGTGTCGGTTCTCCGTCCAGTTGCGATCGGCCTTCTTCCAGTAGCTCCCCTTGCCGTTTGAGCCAGGGGTTGGCTTCTGGCCGACCTTGTCTTCCGACTGACGCGAAACCGCATCGCGCCATTCGGATGGCGGAAGGATTTCTCCTCCCGCCGCGAGGTTACAGAAGTCCTCGACCAGATCGGCCGAAAACTTCTTTACCTCGGTCTTCTTCGCCGCTTCCCGCATCTCCTCCCGTGAGGGGGGGAGGTAGGTGCGGGGCGGCCTCGTGCGAAACGTGGCCATTGTGCACCTCCTCCTCCCGCTAGACGCGGGTCATCTCGATCGCCTTGGCCTGCGCCTCGGCGATCTTGCGGCTGACCATGCCGCGCAGGTTGTTCCGACGCTCGGTCAAGACGTCGGGGCAGCGGAAGCTGCCGAGCTCGTCCTCGAGCGACTGCAGGCGCTTGCACACCTGCAGTGCGCGGATCGGCGTTCCCGCCTCACCGAGCTCCCGCTCGAGATTCTCGAAGCGCGCCTCGAGTCCGCGGAACTGACGCTCCGCCTCGGCGCGCTCCATCGCGGCCCGCAGGTCCTCGCGGATGGTCTCCACCAGTCCATCGAGCCCGGGGACGAACTTCAGATCGACGAGATCCTCCTCGCCGACCTCGTTCGCGCCCCGCAAGGCCGCCGCGGTTTGGCACACCTCGAGGGCATGCACCGCGGTGCGCGGGGAAACGAAGTTTCCTTCCGCGCTCGCCTTGGCGAGGATCTCGGCCAGAATGGCCTTGAAGCCATTCATGACCGGACCCGTGCTCCGGCGGGCGACCTTCTCGAACATCGCCAGGTATGACGACGCCTTGTAGTCGTCCCACCTGAGATTCAGCTGGAGCGGGAACCGCTCCACGAGGGCGTGCGCGGCCGGGCCGAGCTCGCTGATCTCGTGGGGCTCGCGGTTCGTGAGGACGATAATTGTCTTCGTCCTCATGGGGAACCGCTGGTGCCCGTTCCGCATCTCCTTTGCCGTCAGCGTGTCTTTCAACGCCAACAGCACGGAGGCGGGGGCGTCGAACAGCTCCTCAAACACCGCAATGCGGCGCGTGAGGAACGAACGCTCGGGGAAATACTCGAGGACCTTGTCCTCCTCGAGCTTCCGGAAGTCGAGTCCGCCGAACAGGCGCGACTCGTCCATTCCCTCGCCAAAGAACTGCACGAAGCAGTCCTCGACGAGGCCGAGCCCCCGGATGACCTCGTCGACCATCGCCGACTTGGCGTGGCCGCCGGGGCCGTACACGATCACGTTCTTCTGCCCGCCTATGGCGAGCGAGAGAACGCGGGCAACTTCCTCGGCGAAGACGAAGCCCTCGTCGAGGATCGCCTTGATACGCTGATGCAGGTTGCTGATGTCCATCGTAATTCTCCTTTAGAGTTTGAGCGCCCAACTGACGCACGATTGTAGTACGCCGTCGGCCTGGCACTCCTCCCCGTCTTGTTGGTGGGGAATCACCCAGGAATCAGCCACGCATATCCGCGGCCGTCCTGATTTTTTCAGGAAAGCGCAAGATATGTTGCGACGCGGATACACTATCCGCGATTTCTGCCGAGAAGACGCGAAGCCTCTTCTCGCTCCCCGTCGGCATCGTCGAGCCGCCGAGTCGGCGAGTCGGCTTACCACGGGCAGCGGTTCGTTTCCGTACCCGAGATCACTTCCTCGCTGCCCCAAACGAGGGCGTGCGAGTTCCAGAACGACAACGAGTTGTCGTTCGCGTTGCGATCCCAGGGCTCCGGCTCTGGCCGATGCCCGATGAAAGCCGTGATGAGGACATAGTAGTCCTCAAAGTCATCCCTCTTCAGAATGACTACGACCTTCGAGCACGGCTCCGGCATGCGATTCTTGACGAACCGCGAATGCCCGAACCGTTTGGGCCGCTTTGCCCAAACGATCTCGTCTGCATCCGTTGTCGGGACGCAGACAGTGTTTCCGACGATTCGGCCGAAATCGACCTCCTCGATCAGAAACTTCCTGCCTTCCGAGTTGATGCGAGAGAACGCAGCAGGCAGGAGCTGCGCAACCTCGCCGTGGACATGTGAGTTGAAGCGGTCAATGACCGCCTCCCCCGATGCCAACATCAATCCGTTCATCGGCCACCTCCTTTCCTTTTTGGTTGAGTTTGACTGCCAGCCGAAGCTCCTTGCGGAGCGAGGCAGTAAGAAAAAGAACAATAAAGAACTTCGGCTGGCAATCAAACTTCCTCGAAGGAAGTACACAAAGTCAATCACTCTCGACTCGGACGCTCCCATGCAATAATCCGCGAACGTGTAATCGCCGTAGTGATACTTTGGCTATTCAGTTGTCAAAGAACTCCTCTTTACTCTCTCCTCTAGTCGCCACTCTCTCCTCTTAAGATTGGGGCGACCGGATTTGTAAGGAGGTTTCTGGACACAACATGGGTAATGTTATGTCCAGCCGATCTCCTTACAAGAAACCGGGTGATACACTTGCTTTCTCAGCCTAACTCCGGAATCGCTAGTGGCCAGTTGCGGGGCGCTATGCGACAGAGTGATGTATCTGCAAACTAGATGGACTCACGACTGTATCTCTCCCCACTCTCTCCTCTCTCTACACTTACCGGCTGTAGGCACCGCTCGCTACCTTTCGGCAACAAGTCAGAGGTGGGGTACACTCTTGAATCAATCTCCTGTAAAGAACTAGTGGATCAAAACTTCTCAATATCATCTGTCCTTTATCATAGCATATTGTTAATATAATGTCAATGTCATAAATACATAAAAATGTAAAAATTATTAATATGTTGATAAATAAGTAATTTTACGGCTTAAAATATAAATAGATTTGTCACAGTTACTTGACAAAATATTTAATTAATCTAAGATAGCCTTATGTATGAAAAATATTTACTTGACGCTAGTTTAACCGCCGATCAAGCAAAAATTTATGAGGCTTTAATAAAATACGGGGCCGCACCAGCTCGATTGATTCAATATCGCACCCCCCTAAAAAGGGGGTTAGTTTACAAGGTTTTAGAACAATTAGTGAGTCTTGGTTTGGTAGAAAAAAGAGAACCCGAGGGTAAAGTGGCCACCTTCCATCCCTTACACCCTAGGCGTTTAGAGGAATTGATTATGGAACGGCAACGCCACCTTAAAACTGTTACCGAGACATTATCGAGCATAATTCCACAAATGACCTCTGATTTTAATTTAGCATCTGGCAAACCTGGAGTGCGTTTTTTTGAAGGAACTGACGGAATAAAGCAGGTAATAGAAGATTCACTTCAAGCTAAAAAGGAAATCTTATCTTATATTGATAACGAGGCGGCAAATAAGTTTTTTGGCGAATTAAATCGTGAATACGTAAAAAAACGTCTAAAACGTGGGATATATAAGCGAATGATTACTAACGACACCTCATATATCCGCAAACATATTCACGGTTTTGATCAGCAGTTAACTGCCCTGCGTACCTTACGTGGCCACTGGTCGACTTTTTCATCGGTGATGCAAATTTACAATAACACCGTTAGTTATATAACTCTGCGTGATCAGGGTATGATTGGCATCATTATTGAAGACCCTATTATTACAGCAATGCATAAACTATTATTTGAATACACATGGCAACAAAGTGACCAATTATGGCCGCCAACGTCAGTGATTGAGATTAAGCAGCCACCAGATCATCTTGAATAGGGGCTGCTACGTTATTGCGCTCTAATTTAAAAAATAATTGTCCGGTATTGTGATAATTTGGTATTTCACCAACAATCTTAAATTTAAAATCACTTAAATAACGATCTTTCATCGGATTACCAGCAAAAACCACGGCTTCAATGATATTGTCATGAGCTTGTTCCTCGATTATAGCCTTAAGCATAGCGGTACCAATAGAGAGCCCTCTTATTTCTGGGCGGACATTAAGTGAGCCAGCATATACTCTCCCAGGTCCCACTGACTCCAGCCGAATAAAAGCAATTAATTCATTTTGATAATACAAACGATATAACGTAGAGCCGCCACGTTCAAGATGCTCGTAAAAATCTGCCTGTGACCACCGTGCTAATTCAGGTGGATAATCTTTTCGATTACGCTTAAAAATTTGAATTAGCTCAGTTTTTTCATCCAGACTCAAATTTTGTGGATCAGATTGGTCTAACTTAACTTGAGCGACATCATCTAAAGACAAACCATGGTCTTTAGATAAAACTTTAAATGTGCTGCCAAAAAGAATGATTTCACTTTTTAGCTCCTTAATTGATTCTAGAGTATCTGTAATTTCCATTTGACCGCGATCCAATGCCCGCGACATGTTTAAAATAATATCTTTACCCCTGATAAGTAGATTTTCTTCTATTTTTTTAATGATCAAATCTCGATCTTCGGTGGAGGTTGAAAAATTTTTCGCTAAATAATCACTGACTTTATCAACTTCATTTACCACTTGAGTATAGGCATTAAAAACCTCTCTAGCTTTATCGGGTGATAACTGCCGGCCAATTTTAAGTATCTCGTCACCTAATTTTTTACCAAACTCACAAGCTAAAAAAGTTTTTAAACCGGATAAACCGTAAGTTTTGGCGAAAGAAATTACGCTATCATAATTATCTTTTAGTTGATAAGCATACTCAGCCAACCAAGCCTGCTCACGAAAAGAGAGTCGAGGCAAACTTAGACGAGCTTTTTCAGCTAGGTCATAGGATAGCTGCTGAAATAATTCATAATTTTCTATAGCAACCGGAATACGGTCAGCAAAATCAGCTGCTGTTTCATTAGAATGTTTATCAGCTACCAAACGCCTGGAATATGATTTAACTTGTATTTCATTTTTCCTAAATTTAGTAAGACTACTAAGAATTACCCTTTTATCAAAAGGTCCACCATTTCTATCGTAAAGAGCTATGGCCTTACTCCATAACTTCGAGTCAATTTCTTCATCAGAAGGTACTTCAAAATAATTAGTAATCTTTCTGTATGGGCCAGAAGTGTCCACTATACCATAAAGTCTATCATCCAACTTAATTAAAATTTTTCCCTCAAACTCAGTACCAAGGGTCGCAGAAAAACGACCAAGACTCACATTTCCCTTTTTGCCAATAACTCTCTCCGGCCTCAATAATCCACCCCTTTTAATCTCTTTAATCGAGACGGTAAAATCTTTTGCTGTTAACATCCCAGATTCCCGCAAATGCTTATAGTCTTCAGATAAAATGGCATGACTAGGAGACGACCACACGTTAATAGTAACGTCGCCTTTCTTTTGCTGAGAATTAACCGCGTGACGCACAATCCACTCTCCGCTAATAGGTTTAAAGCTTCCATCATCATGTTTAACCATCAGGACGCCATCATTGTCACGGTAACCAGCACCACGACGCGGATCAAAAATCTCTATCGCTAATAGAGTTTCGGCTGGGCTGTAACCATATTTTTCCACAAAATGACGGCCTGTGCTGTTCGTTGTGGAACCCCAGCGCTTAACGTTAGTTGTGTCCATTGGCGTAAGATAAAAGTCCGCTTCTTTTATTTTATCCACAGTAAAATTTTCTGGCGTTGGTTTAAAAAATAGTTGTTTTGGTTTTATTTTTGCTCTCTCTTCAGGAGTTAGATTGGGATCATGTTTACGATCAAAATCTTCTTTAGAGTAAACAACATCGTCCCCCATCAATTCATCAAACATTACTGGTCTACTACGACCAAAAATATATTTACCGGTGTTTTTGTCTTTTGAGGGATTGAGTTGCTTTAGTTTATCAAAATCCCAGACAATTTTATCTTCCTCTGGATCACGAAAAACAATCCCCTCTTCTTCTAGGGATTCAAGTAATTTACTTCGTGTTTTTTCGTAACGACGGTTTAATGGAGGTCGTTCCGTTGTATGACTAGTTTCTACCTCTAATTGTTCAGACGGTATTGGTACTTTCTCCGCCGGCATAAATTTTAATTACCGCCAAACTCGTCGCTAATGGCCGTCTGGCCAGTAGTTTGGTAGTCGGAGACATTATCCTCGACGGCGGTGTTAAGTGAGCTAGAGTACCACCAGGCCAAAGCCAAGGCAATAATCACGATCACCACCAACCAAATAAATTTGTTCATATTTATATCTTAAACCTAACCGATTTTAAATACAAGAAAACTATAGATAAAGCCTAATGGTCGGAGTGCAGGGATTCGAACCCTGAGTCGCCCGCTCCCAAAGCGGGAATGTTAGCCGTTACACCACACTCCGTAATACCAAATCAGCTTAGCACGTTTATATAATATCCTCCACCCGTTCCACGTGTAACTCCTCCCCGCTCGGAGTTAAATAAACCAAAATGGCATCAATTTGCCAGTCGGTCTCGTCTAAATTGTGCTTAAGCAGATAAATCTCTACCGAGCGGGCTAAGCGCTTAAGCTTCCCCGGATGGAGCTGATCCTCTGGGCCAAATACCTCCTTTTCACGTGAAAACGTTTCACGTGTGACGGTTTTTACCTCGATAAAATGCCATTTACTCCCCTTTTTAGCCACCAAATCAATTTCCCCCCACTTATTCCAGACATTTTGACCGATAATGGTAAAACCTTGGCCTTTAAGGTGTTTGGCGGCAATTTGCTCACCCTTTAAGCCGATTTTTTGTTTGTCGGAGGGGTTAATTTTAAACATATTTTCACGTGGAACGTTACTTAAGTAACGTTTTTGACTTTTTAGACCTTAAAACTGACTTTTAGCTTAATTTTGTTGTAAAATAACGGTTTCATGTGAGACTTTTGTCTTAGACCTTTTGTCCGTTATACACATTGTCCCCAGACTTATCCCCAAATAAGAGTTTACAGTAAGCTGGTCGAGCTGTGCGGATAGGGAGAATCGAACTCCCGTCTCATCCTTGGCAAGGACGTGTTCTACCACTAAACCATATCCGCAATTTTTCTATCTTATCATAATTTTTGAGTTGTTAAAGTGGGCATGGGGAGACTCGAACTCCCAAGTCTTGCGACATACGCTTCTGAGACGTACGCGTATACCAGTTCCGCCACATGCCCATATTTGGTTTTGGTGTCCCCGGAGGGACTCGAACCCCCAACGACAGTTCCGAAGACTGTTGTGATATCCATTTCACCACGGGGACAAAAAGCCTTATTTATACTATCATAAAGGGGTAATGAAGCTAGAGCTACCTATACCGGCTACCGTTTCACGTGCAACACAAACCTTAGAAAATAAGGGTTTTTTGGCGTATGTGGTCGGAGGATCGGTACGCGATTTGATCTTAGGCAAAACGCCTGACGATTGGGATATTACCACCAACGCCATCCCCGAGGAGATTATCGCCCTTTACCCCAAAACGTTTTATGAGAATCGTTTTGGCACCGTTACGGTAGTTAATGAGGAGGAGACGGATCCGACACTAAAAACAATTGAGATCACTCCCTTTAGGCAAGAGGGCAAATACAGCGACAGGCGCCGGCCCGATGAGATTAAATTTAGCCAAAAAATAGAGGACGACTTGTCTCGGCGCGATTTTACCATCAATGCTTTGGCCTTTAGGCCAAGTACCGGCGAGTTAATTGACCTTTATGGCGGTATTAAAGACTTAAAAGACAAAGTGGTGCGGACGGTGGGGGAGCCCGGCGCACGCTTAACCGAGGATCCACTGCGGATAATGCGCAGTGTGCGACTGGCCTGCACTCTAGATTGCACCATTGAGTCTAAAACGGCCGAGGCAATGAGGGAGTACAACTCCTTGATTAAAGAAATTGCCACTGAGCGGATACAAATCGAGTTCAACAAGATTATTATGTCGCCTCGACCGCTCTTGGGCCTCGAATTACTAAAACAATACGGCCTCCTAGAGCATATCGCTCCGGAACTGCTCGAGGGGGTGGGAATCGAGCAAAACGGCGAGCATATCTACGACGTCTGGCAGCACACGCTTAGAGCCCTCCAGCATGCCGCAGATAAAGAGTTTGGGCTCGAGGTGAGGCTGGCGGCCCTCTGCCACGATATCGGCAAGCCACGGACCCGCCGTTTTGATCAAACCAAAAACGATTACACCTTTTACGGTCATGAGGTCGTAGGGGCCAAAATGGCCAAACAACTCTTAACGCGCCTTAAATACCCCGCCCAAACCATTGAGACGGTAACCAAATTAGTCAGAAATCATATGTTTTTTAGCGATACCGAGAAGGTGACGCTCTCGGCAGTGCGCCGTATTATTGCCCGGGTAGGTGCCGAGCGCATTTGGGACCTGATTAATGTCCGCATGGCCGACCGCATCGGCATGGGCCGGCCCAAGGAGGATCCGTATCGCCTCCGTAAGTACGAGGCGATGATTGAGGAGGCTCTGCGCGCGCCAACCTCCGTTGGGATGCTAGCGGTAGATGGAGGGGACTTGATGGGGGAGTTGGGACTTAAGCCGGGACCTAAAATCGGTTTTATTTTGCATGCCTTGCTTGAGGAGGTCTTAGACGACCCGGGCAAAAATACTAAAGATTACTTGCTGGTTAAAGCCAGGGACTTAGCGGGGCTGTCAGACAGCGAACTTAAAAAATTGGGCGAAAGCGGTAAAGAGAAAAAAGAGGAGGTGGAGGAAGAGGAGTTGGCTAAAATCAAAGCTAAACATCGGGTTAAATAAAACAAACCCCGCCACAAATTTGGGCGGGGCTGGACTAAATACAGAACTTGAATACAAAAACAGCACAACCTGGCCAATAATGAGGAGAAAAAATTTATCGGACAGGAAACACCGAGGTATTAGTCCTAGAAAGACCAAATCATATCTGTCCTTTATTGTACTATTGGTCACCCTAAAGGACAACAAGCTTGGCTGTGGATAACCCCCGTAAAGCGCAAGCGCCACGGGGTAAACCCTGGCTCGTGATGTAATCATTTTACGAGCTTATTTCCGCTTGTTATGAAAATTTTTGTGGATTTCACGCAGTTGCCGGTCGGTAACGTGGGTGTACACCTGGGTAGTGGTAATGTTGGCGTGGCCAAGCATTACTTGTACTGATCTGATATCGGCACCGTTTTGCAACAGATCGGTGGCAAAAGAGTGGCGCAGGGTGTGTGGGGTTACGCGCCGGCCAATGCCGGCCTTGGTAGCATACTTTTTAACCAGCCGCTCCACCGAGCGAGTGGTAAGCCGGCCGCCGAACTCGTTAACAAAGAGGGGCTCCTCCAAATCCTTGCGCACCTTCTCATACTCCTTTAGATACTTAATCGCCTCAGGAGAGAGGAAGACGAGGCGGACCTTCTCCCCCTTACCTCTAATAGTAAATTCGCCCCTAGAGAGATCAATGCTGTCCCGATCTAATGAGCATAATTCAGACACGCGCAAGCCGGTGGAAAATAAGAGCTCGAGTAAGGCTTTGTCGCGCAAACCCGAGGGAGTAGAGAGATTAGGGCCGGACAGCAAGCGCTTAAGCTCCGCCTCGGTAATAAGGTCAAGCTCACGCGCGCCCACTTTAGCCAGCTCAATGCGCTCGGGGGCGAGCGACTTAATGCCCTTTTTGGCCAAAAACTTTAAAAAAGTGCGCAGGGCGATGAGATGATAATTTTGAGTGTTCTTTTTTAAATTCTCTCTATTTATAGTCAGTCTAAAACGACGGACCAAGTCATCGTCAATATCGCTTATCTTACTAACCTTGCCAAAGGTAAAGAGCCGCGTGAGATAGCGATCATAGTTCTCGACCGTTTTAACGCTCCGCCCCCGCTCAATCTCCAAGTACTCCAAAAACTCCTGTTTTAATTTAGCAATTTCACTCCCAGCCATACCTCTATTCTACCCCATTTCCCCAATTATTGTGCGACGTGAGGGCTTTTTTGTTTACTTCCTTAACGGCTTTAATCCCAAGTCGCGGCAGATTTTTTGGGCTAAAAAGTCGTTAATCTCACTGTGTCGTGGGACAGTAGACATTTGATTGGTTAAAGGATTGAGAAAAACCGAATGCTTGCCGCCCTCTCGGACGAGCCGGCAATTATTTTGATTTAGATAGCGGATCAATTTGACCCGTTTCATAAATTTAGACCGGCAGAGAAATAGTTAATGACTCACGGTTAAGGGTACGCTTTTTATGATTAAGCTGACGAGCGGTTTTAAGCATCAAAACTAAAGCTTCGCGCAAGTTGGCTTGCGCCTCTTTTTTAGTCCGGCCTTGCGTATTAACCCCGGGTACCTCCTCCACCCAGGCCGAGATCCATTGGCCCGTTTTTTTATAAACCGCCGTAAATTGGAGCTTTTTCATCTTCATTTATAAAATATCATCATTAACTCTAAATTACAAATACTTTAATTATAAAGACTATACTCACAATCAATACTTACACCACCCTAAGAGGCTTAGCCTCGGGGAAAGGGGCTTTTTTGTTTATTGTGTATAATAAGGGCAATGCTTGAAAAATATCTCCAAGACTTAGGCTTAAGCGACAAGGAGGCGGCGGTGTATGTCACCTTACTGGGCGTCGACAACGCCTCGGTGCTCGATTTGGCCCAAAAGACCAAAATTAACCGTACCACTATTTACTTAGTGTTAGACAGTTTGATGAAAAAGGGGTTGGCGAGCGAGGTCCAAGAAAACAAAAAAACTCATTACCAAGCCGAGCCGCCGGAGCGGCTGGAGACCTATGTGGAGCGGCAAAAAATCGTTTTAGAGGAGCAAGCCAAGCGAGTTAAAGACCTTATTCCTCAACTTAAAAGTGTCCAGCGCGAGAGCGGCGAGCGCCCGGTGGTTAAATATTTTGAAGGTAGAGAGGGGATAATTAGCGTAAATGATGAATTTTTTAAGAATACCAAGGAAGAGAAAGAAAAAATAACTTATTTAATTTACCCTAGAGATTTATTAGAAGAACTTTTTAGCAATGAGGAGAGACAAAGATATAGAAAAATAAGATTAGAACAAGGTATTAAATCTTTATCAATTTACACTTTCACAAAAGGAGAATATTCTCCTGATAATACTGGAAATAGACTAAGAATAGACAAGGACAAGTACCCCCTTAAGTGCGATATCTCTGTATTAGGTGACAGAGTAAAAATAAGTATATTGGATGGAAAATTGTCAGGTATTTTTATTAAAAGCCAAGATTTAGCCGACACATTAAAGAGTCTAGTTAAATATATACACGATCATAAATAAATTAGGGCCCGGTCTCAAAATGAGAAACCGGGCCCTTTTCATTTTCTCGACCCCTTAACCCTCTTTGGGGCCTCATGGGTCCGACGCAGATCAGCTAATTAGTCACAGATTTGGTCGTGCATAACAGTCTCCTTTTTTGTTATAGCGTAGTTGGTGCCGACACCTAAATCCCTAATATGCTCTCTGCTGATCCTATGCCGGTATCAGCAGAGAGCACCTCGGTTTAGGTTAGTCGGGCATAGCCACCTCCTTCCGCTGCCAATGTTCTACCGCCCATTATAGCAAGCCAAACGGGTTTGTCAAGCAAAACTGACAGATTTTGGCCAAAAACCATTATTTAAAGCCATATTATCGTTAAAATAAGGGTTTTTTGGCTTTTTACTGTTTTTTAAGTGTCAAAACTATAAAACTTTTGTGATTTTTTAGCTTTATTTAAAAATTTATGTTTGTTAATTATAACACAAAATGTACTAAAATAGCCTTATTTTACAATGTTTTAATTTTTAGTGTATGGTATATTTGTCAGAAATAGTTGACAGATTTAAAAATAGGACTATAATGACCAGCAGATACTTTGAGATTAGCGATTACGACCTGCCCCGCTCACGGCCTCCAGTCCAGTAAAATATCACTGGCGGCCATGAATGGGACAGGTCAGTAAAGGTTTGAGCACCTCAAATGCTCAGATCCTGGCAGACCGCCTCCTTAAGGAGAACGGTTTTGCCCCTGACGGTCGCATGCTGGCGGAAATTGATCCGAATCAAATTGCTTTCGAGCAATGGATTCTCGTCAATCCCGTCGGCACGCGCCGTTAGGAGACGGATCTCTGGGAGAGAGTCCTGTCGACTCGCTAGCATCCCGGGGCTTGACCGCCTGGCAACAGAAAAAGTTACCGCTCGCCAAGTCGGGGGAATTACTTGGCATCCTTTTTGGGGAAGCGAGATTGGCTCGTTTTTCCAAAATAGATTTGATCTTTCAAAAAAGGGGATTAAAAATGACTCTTACTGAAGAGTTAGGGTGGCTGTTGTTGGGAAGCCTTTTTCTCAACGGAATATTTTGTCTAATTTTGTTGTTCCAAATGATCTTCCCACCGACGAAGGAGGAGATCGAATTTCACCGGAGAAGGAGAGCAGAAGAATGGGACAGAGAGATGATGATATCATCCCGGAGGCGACTAGCCGACCAGCCGGCGGAAAGGTTGGCCCCGCCACCATCGCCCCACTCACCGCCGAGGAGGCCGCGCAGTTAGCGGCACTCGGCCTGGAGCCACCATTGACTCCAGCACCAAATACGAAAGTACCCAGGTTGTAGTTGCTTGCAGCCCGAGGGGAAAGTTCCTTACGGATATCCTAGGATCCTAAGGAGAGGTATCGCCCACCGCCGACAAAGGAGAGGGCGTCGACACTTGTCGACAATAAGCTTGGCCAGCTCGGGAGCACTACTGCAAAGTGGCAATCCCAAACGGCAATGGCGCTAATACGCCAGTCTGCAGAAAAAGCAGGCACAAGCAACCCAGTTCCGCCGAGTCTGGACAAAACTCGGCATCCTTTTTGGGAGAATGAGATTGGCTCGTTTTTCCAAAATAGATTTGGTCTTTCAAAAAAAGGGGTGAGTATGGATGGGATGACGCCGGAGCATATGCGCGAGCTCATAATGATATGGCACACCGAATATAGTAAATCCCGTAGATTTACTATTAAGTCACCTATCATACGTGATGGCATTGAATTTTGGGGTGTTAGAGTAAATTCAACACACGAATTCTTTGTCGGAACCAAAGATGGGACGGTGTACCGTTGCTCATATGAGCTAACAGGTAAGGATGTGTCTGGACTAAATTCTTGGTCTGAAATTGAAGAGTTTGACCAAACCAAGATGCCACCAGATCACGACTGAACCGGCGGGGCTTACGAGAGGCCTGGCAACAGAACATCTCGAAATCCTAATCCGAAGATTAGGTCACGTATCAAAGTGGTACGTGTGCTGTCTCCGCCCAAGGCGGACTGATGAGACTTCCAGCCTAAGGCTGGCAAGACGAAACAGCTTGGTCTTTCAAAAAACAAAAAGGGGTTGTGTCATGAGCACGAACCAAACGTTCCAAGAAATTAAGAAGTCTTTGATCGAGTTCCACGCTCACGAGGGCCTTTCGGCCTTTGAGGAGTTGATGGAGACGAGGACCTCGCCGACACCGGAGCTCGCTTTCCGCCTACTGGAGCATACAGCTAAACTGTATCGCTACACCGGCGATGAAGCGGTTTTGAAGGCGGTGATGGGATTGCGTCAGGAGAAAAAACGCGTCCTCATCACGATGGCCGTCCAAGCCATCGTTGTCGAAGATCTTATCGCCAAGCTAACACAGTTGGCGAAGGAGGAGGATCTCGACGAGGACGACCTCACAGCGATCGAATTGGCGCTCTTGCGCCGGGACGATTTCGGCTTGGTACTTTACCTCGCCGAACGCGTCAGTTTCCCGCTCATAACCAAAAAGTTTGAGCAGGAGCTTGCCCACGCTTTGGGTTCGGCCCAAGGTCGACTCGAGAGGCTCGACCAAGCCTTTGGCAAAATGCCGGAGGCCACACTGGTCTGTCGATCCGTCTTAGACGGCATACGCCAGGCCGCGGTCAAGGAATTGCCGCCACAAGCATGGTGGCTCCAAGATCCGGGACCGGAATTGGAGAGAGGAGACAATTCTCTCCTCCAACTCTTGATTACCAAGAAAAATTAATCCACCTTGCCAGTTTCGCCAAGTCTGGATAACAAAACTTGGCATCGTTTTTGAGGGCTTGAGATTGGCTTGAGCTTTCAAAATAGATTTGGTCTTTAACTAAAAAGGGGAATAAAATGAATAGCTGGTTTTCGCGCCTTGGGCGCTTGGTCGCCGGTACGCCCGAGAGGCTCATCGTCACCGCCGTCGTAGTACTGGTGATGGCGATGGTAGTGGACCCGAGCTTGGGACGCGAGCTCCTGGCCCGGACGACCAACGCGGTCTTCGCGGTGGTCAACGCCTTTCTCCCGTTGGCCATCGTGCTAATCGGTATCGGCGTGATGGTCCGCGGCCTCTTTAGGGGAGGAGGTAAAAAATGACTCCCCACACATTCACCGCCTCGACTTGGTATCTGTCTACGCAGATCACCAACGTCGGGGCTTTTTTGTTTGATCGACTTTTGGGGAGTGATGTGGTAGAAATGGACTTGGAGCAGTTCTACAAAACCGAGGAGGGAGAAGGTGCATGGGTATAAAACTGGCATTTTTTGATGTTGATGGGGTCATTATCGACTCGTATGAGTCAATTTGGGCGGCGACCAATCAATTTTTACAACAATTTGGCGGCCGAACTATCACGCCTGAGGAGTTCCGCGAGGGTCTACTCTTGCCGCACTGGGAGGACGCGGTCCGCGAGTGGGGAGTAAACTATGAGCCCCACATCCATGACCCGATCCTCGAGTCGTACTTTTTGGGCCAACTCAAGCTCTGTCGACCCTTTAACGGTGCCGAGGCAATACTCGGTTTGTTAAAAGGTGAGGGGATACCGATTTACCTCATCAGTGCCGGCTCGATCACACTAACCGAGCGCAAGATTGTGCAAGCTGATCTTAGGCACTTAATTGACGGTATCCACAGCACTGAGCGTAAGCACTTTAAGATGATTACGCTCTGTATTCATCATAATGTGGCGGTAGGCGACTGTCTCTTTGTGACCGACACGGCGCGCGACTTGCGCTGCGGGAGAGAAGCTTGCATTGGCCATCAAGTAGCCATTACCAGCCAATTTTCCACCCGCGAGCAACTACAACCCCTCTGCCATAAGTTGGTCGAGAGTCATGTGGAGCTCGCCCATCACTTAGCCGAACTGGTAATGGCCAACTTACCCATCAATTGACAAAAAGGGGGGCTTTGTGCTAGTATTGAAACGGTGCAGCGATGCACCGTTTTTTATAAACCTTTATTAATCGCAACGGTTTTCATACTTAAAACATGCTTTCGACCAAGAAGAAACAGTCAATTATCAAAAAGACCGCCCGTCATACCAAAGACACGGGCTCTTCCCAGGTCCAGATTGCGCTCTTAACCGAGCGGATCAACGAGCTCGCCTCGCATTTAAAAAAGCATGCCAAAGATAATCACTCGCGCCGCGGTTTGCTCAAACTAGTCTCCGAGCGCCGCGCTCACGAGAAGTATCTCGAAGCTAAAAAGAAGAAAGCTGAAGCGGCTAAATAATTAGCTCTAAAATTTAGATATGGCAATCATCAAACACAAGGGCCAGCGGGTCGGCGTTTTTATCGACACCCAAAATTTATACCACTGCGCCAAAAACCTTTATCACGCCCGCGTCAACTTTGGCGCGATTATGAAGGATGCCGTCGCCGGCCGCAACTTGATCCGCGCCCGCGCTTACGTCGTCACCACCGAGAGCGGGGATGAGAAGAACTTTTTTGAGGCCTTGGGCAAAATGGGCATCGAGGTCAAAACCAAAGATCTCCAAGTCTTTGCCGGCGGTGCCAAAAAGGCCGACTGGGACGTGGGCCTCGCCATGGACGCGGTAAAGCTCGCGCCCAAACTCGACGCCGTTATTTTGGTGTCCGGTGATGGCGACTTTGTCCCCCTCGTAGAGTACTTACAAGATCACATGGGCTGCCAAGTGGAAGCGATCTCCTTTGGCAAAAGCACTTCGTCCAAACTCAAAGAGGCAGTAGACGACTTTATGAACTTGGACGACAACCCGCGCAAATACCTGCTCTCCAGCGGCAAAAAGCAGAATTAGTTGACAAGATGTCAACTTAATGTTAGTTATTATAAAGCCCAAGAAAGGAGGCGAGTTAGTTGAAGAATGTCGTCAAATTAGCCCCGTCGCAAGCCGAGCAAATTGCCAAGCGTAATCGACGGGACTGGGGTGCAAAGAGCGATTATTTTGCCACCCCAGAGGAATTGGAGATCTTACTCCGTGCCCATGCCACTGTCATCAGGCTAAACGAGCCAAGTGACAACAAGGACTGGGTCCAAAGAGTAAGGTACGACGGGATGAATTTTGTGGCCATCACTGGCCATAAAATTAATCCTGAATCAGGCCGCCGGTCAAAATGACCAGGCGGCCTTTCTTAATCAATAATCCTCATCTTGAGCTCGCTCCAGACGAGACCGCTCCAGACTAGCAAAGGCTTGTTGCAAAGTCTCGCCAGTGGTGGCCAGGGAGGCAAAATCGGAGATCTTCTCGGCTAAATCGTAAGGCATTTCATTACGAGTTTTGCCAAAAATCATCACCGCAATCTCATTATGGAGACGGCGGCGCTCATCCTCACTGCCGCTTACTCTATTTTTACCAGACAAAACTAGCTCCGTATAACTCTGACACCGCTCAAGTAAACGTTTTTCCGCCACCGACCCAGCTTTGGGCGGATTACCCGGAAAACCTAAGCGCCGCCAATAACCCATCAGAGGGGAAGGCGCCTCCTCTGGCGAACTAACTTTTTTAAATGATTCCATGCCCATATAAGATTAAGTATAGGAGCTTGCTTTTGATAAGTAAACAGGAGTAGACTATGAGCCGGAGAAAGGAGGTGAGGAGGATGAACGTCGTGGAGCTCCGCTACTTGGCCGCCACCGGCGACGGCAAGCTCTGGCGGCTGTTTAATGATTTGGCCGGTTTGGCTTTGCAGCACAAAGGTTGTCTCTCTCTGGAGGCCGGCTTGCGTCTGGTCGGCCAATCAACGCAGGCCGATAATTTTGCCAGCCAGGCCAAGGCTTTATTGGCCGCCTATCACAAAACAAAAGGGGAGATCGACCAGTTACTGGCGGCCGAGGAGCAAACGGCCAATTTCAGCATCAACGACCTCCTAAAAATCTTGTAACGCCGAGGCGTACCGGTATCAAACCGCGTCGCCTCGGCGGTTTTTGTTTTCCTAATTTCAAATAGCGTTCAATTTTTTGCTATAATTAAAACACTATGCAACAAGCTGACATTAATCCGGCTAACAACCAAGCGCCGGCGCCGGCCGGTGTCCCGGACTACTCGGACGTGCCTGAGGTTAAAGTGGCGGAGCCGGCGCCGGCCGCGGCGGCGGCGCTCAAACCGGAGCCTGAAAGTGATAAACCCGAGGATAAGTTAACTGAGGCTAAAAAGGCGCTGGCCGGCCCGGAGCGCGCGGCCAAAATCGAGCGCGCCATGCATGAGCGGGAGATCAAAGAGGAGAGCCATGAGATTGAGAAAAAATTAGCCGTCATCGCTAAAGAAAAGGAAAAGTTGGAGCTCGCCTGGGTCAAGCTCGACGACGAGCGCGATGCTATCAAACAAAAGTTGGCACCGATTATCGAAGAGGAGAGCAAAATTGAGGCCGAGGAAGCCGCTTTGGAAAAACAGGAGACCGAGACCGCCTTGCCCGGCCCCAAACAGGAGGTGGAGAAGAGCCGCCGGCAAGTAGAGGATAAGCGCCGCGAGTGGGAGGATAAAAAATGGAAATTGGAGGAGGAGATTGCCAAAATCGAGGCTAAAATCGCCGAGCAAACGGCCAGTTATCAAAAATTATTGGATGAGGAGGAGAGCTTGCAGGCCAAACTTGATGCCATTAAGGCGGAATTGGCCAGTTAAAAATCTATGGCTGACGAGCTTAATGAAGCCGACAAATTAGCCAAGCGCCGGCAAGAGGCGATTTTGGCAATGGAGGGCTCGGCCCGCCGCGCCAAGCGCGTCGAGGCCGAGCGCCTGGCTAAAGAAAAGGAGTTGGCCCAAAAAATTCATGAGGAGGAGGTTAAAAAGCGCGCCGCCCTCGAGGCCGAGCGAGAGGCCAAAGCTAAAGCGGCGGCGGAGGCCAGCGCTCGCGAGAGCGAGACCGCCCGGGCGGCGCGCTTAGCCAAAAGCCGCGAGGCCGCCACGCTTACCGAGCAGCTGCGCGGCGAGCCGCGTGTTAGCTTAAGCTCGCTCCGCACCTTAAAAACCGATGTCCAGGATGCTGCGGCCAGCCGCAAACTCTCGATGGCTAAAATCGCCCTCGAGGCTCAGGCTCTGCGCCGTGCTCAGTCCAAAACCGAGGAGCATAAGGCCTATACCACCATCGCCGTCATCGCCTTAGCCCTAATCTTATTGGCGGCCGGCGGCCTGGTAATTGCCTATCTGTTTAGATTAAATCCGGTGGCGCCGGTAGCCGTACCCCCTAAAGCCACAGTCAAATTACTGCTCCCCACCGACAATCAATACGAGATCGCCACCTCCGGCGAGAGCTTGGAGACGCTTAAGGTCAAAGTCCGCACTGCTACAAACGCCGGCGGCGCGCCCGACAGCACAAGCGGCCTATACTTTACCAAAGTGGTGGCTCAAGTCGACGACAATGGCGAGACCCTCGAGGCCAAGGTGGTATTGGGCCTAAGTGACGTCAACAAGGCGCTCGACATCAATTTGCCCCGGCCGTTTATCCGCTTTTTAAATAATAATTGGCTGCTCGGCCTCCATCACACGTCGGCCGGCACCGAGCCGTTTATTGTCCTAACCATCAACTCTTACGAGAATATCGCCGCCCAGCTGCTGGCCCAAGGTCCCGGCATTTTAGGCGAGCTGGTGGCTCCCTACTTCCCTCCCGAGAGTGTCGCCGCTTTAAAAACAGTTTCGCCGGCTGGCAAATTTACCGATTTGATTATTAAAAATATCGATGCCCGAGTGTTAAACGGCACCGACGGCCAGCCCAAACTGCTTTACGCTTTTATCGACAATCAAACCTTAGTGATCACCACCACCCCCGCCACTTTGGAAAAAGTAGTAGCTTTGGCCCGCTTGCCTGTGGTAGAGTAAACTTATGGATACAACCAAATACCAGCAAAAACTAGAGGCCGAGCGGCGCCGTTTGGAAAGTGAGTTAGGCGAGCTAACGGAAGCATTGGAGGGAGAGCCCGCCTTCCGCGACGAGGTGGCCGATCGCTTGGAGGAACAAGAGGAGAATGAGGCCGGCGAGGAGGAATTAAAAGAGGAGTTGCGCGAGGTTAAGGCCGCTTTGGCCAAAATCGAGGACGGCACATACGGCTACTGCGCTATTTGCCGGCAGCCAATCGAGGAGGAACGTCTTGAGGCCAACCCGGCCGCCGCTACTTGCATCGCCCACCGCGACGCTTAGCCCGAGAACGATACCTGACATCGACATGATCGCCACGATTTATGCCGCCCAACTGTCAGGACTAAAATCAGACATTATTGCTGTGGAGGTCGACGTCTCCAGGGGCCTGCACTCTTTTAATATTGTGGGCCTGCCCGACAAGGCGGTGGAGGAGGCCCGCGACCGAATCAGCGCCGCGATTAAAAATGCCGGCTTCCCTCCGCCGCACAAAGGCAATCGCAAAATAATCGTTTCCCTGGCTCCGGCCGATATTAAAAAAGAGGGCTCGGCTTTTGACTTGGCCATCGCTTTGGGGACGCTGGCCGCCAGCGATACTTTGCGTTTTGAGCCAGAGGGTAAATTGTTTTTGGGTGAGCTGGGACTCTCGGGCGACCTGCGCCTGATTAATGGTACTTTGGTTTTAGTTAAAAAGGCGCGCGATGCCGGATTTAAAGAAGTCTATTTGCCGGCGGCCAATGTTACCGAGGCGGCGCTGGTGCGCGGCATCGCCATTTACCCGGTCAAAACTTTAGCCGAGGTTGTCGCTCATTTAACGCCACCCAAAAAGGGAGAGAGTGAAAAAGTAATTTTGGTGCCGGCCGCGCCGACGGAGATCGCGCCAAGCGAGCGCCCCGTCGCTTACGACTTGGCCGACATACGCGGCCAGCACACCGCCAAGCGCGGCTTGGAGATCGCCGCGGCCGGCGGCCACAACATCGCCATGTTTGGACCGCCCGGTACCGGTAAAACAATGTTGGCGCGCGCCTTTGCCGGCCTCTTGCCGCCACTTGATTTTGACGACATTATCGAGGTCACCGGCATCCACTCGGCGGCCAATGTTTTAAGCGAGGATTATCTGACCGAGCCGCCTTTCCGTGCGCCGCATCATACCGCCAGTTATGTCTCACTGGTAGGCGGCGGTACCTGGCCCAAGCCCGGCGAGATCACTTTGGCCCATCGCGGCGTTTTATTTTTAGACGAATTCCCCGAGTTTGAAAAACGGGTACTTGAGGCCTTGCGCCAGCCACTCGAGGATCGGATCGTCTCGATTAGCCGCTCCAAAGGCTCGCTCACTTTCCCCGCCAGTTTTACTCTTGTCGCTTCGATGAATCCTTGCCCCTGCGGCCATCGCGGCGACAAATTGCGCGAGTGCATTTGTACACCACAAGCTCTTGACCGCTACGATCGCAAACTCTCCGGCCCGATTATCGACCGCATTGATTTGTGGATTGAGGTAGGCGCGGTGGACCCGGCCAGTCTGCGCGGCGAGGGGAATGAGGAGCCGTCGACGCGAGTCCGCGAGCGCGTGGTGGCCGCGCGTCAAAAACAAGCCAGACGTTTTAGCGCGGCCGGGCGGCCGATTAAAACCAACAGCGAGATGACCGTCAAAGAGTTGCGGCGCTTTGCGCCGCTTAATGATAACGCCGCCACTTTGTTAGAAGATGCGGCCCGGCGCTTAAATTTATCGGCGCGTGCTTATCACCGGGTCATTAAACTAGCGCGCACCATCGCCGATCTCGCCGGCGCCGACGACATCAGTGACACTCACTTACTCGAAGCGCTCCAATACCGCCCCAAAAGAGTTTAACCTGTTTCACGCTTTATTTATCAACAAAAAACCGTCCCCTCGGAGGAGAGGACGGTGGTATTACAGCGTTTCATTTTCAGATTTAGGTGTTATCCACACCCAGGGTATTGACTAGTGAACGAGCGTTCACTTATACTATTTACATGAGTTACGAGGAGTATAAACAAAAGATCAGCCAGTTTTACGGCCGCCACCGGCGCCTGCCAAGCTACAGCGAGATTATGCACATTGTCGGTTTTAAATCCAAAAACGCCGTCCATAAATTGATGCAAAAAATGTTAGAGGAGGGCGTAGTGAGCAAGGACCACACCGGTCGTCTCATCCCCGGTAAATTATTTAGCTCATTAAAATTGGCCGGGGTAGTGGAGGCCGGCATACCCACCAGCGCCGACGAGGTCGACTTAGACACCATTAGCTTGGACGAGATGCTGGTGGAGGACAGAGAGCACTCCTATCTCCTCACTGTTAAAGGCGACTCGATGCTGGAGGCCGGCATTTACGACGGTGATCTCGTCTTGGCCGATAAAAACAAAAAAGCCAAGTTGGGCGACATTGTGATTGCGGAAGTAGATGGCGGCTGGACGATGAAGTATTTGCGTGAAAAAAATGGCCAAAAATATTTGGAGCCCGCTAACAGCCAATTTAAAAACATTTATCCCGAACATAGTTTAAATATCGCCGCCGTCGTTACCGCTATTATCCGACAATTATAAATTAAAAAATTATCAGCAAAAAATAAATAAAATAATATGAGCAAACAACAATTCAAGTCAGCCTTACAGGAAGAGTTAAACAAATTAAACGAGCAAATCGACTGGAAGGTGTTACGCGGCCTGCCCTACGCTCGCGAGGCTAGGCGCCACCGTCAAATTGTGGCCGAGCTCCGCCGGCTCAATCGCCATCACTTGGGCCTCTGGCGCGCCTTAGCCTCCAGCACCCTCTCGCTCTTTTTGTAAATTTTTAAAACGGATTTTTGGCGCCGCGAACTTCAAAGTGGAGGTGAGGACCGGTGGAGCGACCGCTATTGCCCAGAGCGCCGATCACTTGCCCTTGCGCCACCCGCTGGCCCTGCGCCACCTTAACGGCACTTAAGTGCGAGTAAAGAGTTTGCACGCCATTACCGTGATCAATAACGATATAACTGCCATAACCGCCATTCCAGCCGCCACTCCGCGCAATAATTACATTACCGCTAGCCGCGGCAAAAACATCCGCCCCCATATAACTGGCCAAGTCCACACCATTAAAACCGTGTATCCCTTGTGTTTTGCGGCCGCCGGTAATTGGCCGCAACAAATTACCAATAAAAGTGGCCAGCTTGCTACCCGGCTTAATGTCCGGCGTTTTGGTTGGAGTAACTATAAGCTCGCCGTCCGGCACAATCACAATTTGTCCTACAGCCAAAGCGGCCCCATGGTCCAAGCCGTTAAATTGCGCGATTTCTTCGGCATCACCTTTGTACTTTTTGGCAATCGAGGCTAAGGTGTCACCCTTTTTAACGATGTAGCGCACGCCCGAGATCGGCAAAATGGTCAGCGTTTGCCCCTCCTTAAGCGCTGAGGCGCGCGGCAAGTCGTTGGCCCATAAAATGGTATTGACCGAGACATTAAACATCTTGGCGATATCCGAGAGGGTATCGCCCTTGCGGACCACATAAAGGCTAATTTGATCCGTCGGCGGGATCTCGGCGATATCGGCAATGGTGCCAAGCGGCCCGCTGTCCGGCAGTAACGCCGAGTCATTAACAATAGTAATATCGCCGCCGCCCAAAGCGGCTGCTTTAGGGTCGGCCGAGGGGGCAGCTTGGAGTAGGGCCATGGTCTGGGCCGTTTGGACCGGAGCGGCTAATTGGCTCGGACTAAAGGAACCAAGCAGGCGCTCCATTAAAGTGCCCCATGAGGCATAAACCGGCGTAGCTACCGCCAAGAGTAAAAAACCAGTAAAAATAAGCCGTTTGGAACGACTTTTGGGCTTGGCTATAGGGGAATGTCGCTTGGTCTGAATACCGTCCTATTATACCTCTCGAGGACGATTTTGACTACCCGCGCAGACGCGTTAAAATGTCGCGCTCAATACTCGGCAAGTCGCGGCCATAAGTAAGCCGAGAGAGCTCCTTGAGTTTGTCTTTAACCTCGGGTGAGCCGGGGCGGGGCAACGGCACCCGGATCGAGAAGGGGGTGGACGGCTCGCCGTTAATAAGCACTCGGGCAAAGCCGTGGCGATTCTCGCTGTTAACTAGGTCATGCGAGGTAAAGACGCTGCCAAATTGCTTAAGCAGCACCTCGGTATCGGGAGTACCTACCCTAAAGGCGATAATGGAGCCCACATTGCCAAAAACGGCCTCGCGGATATTGTCCTTGAGTTGGGCGATAAACTGATGGGCAATGGTCAAATTGAGCCGATACTTGCGCGCCTCCGACAAAATAGTCGAGATCGAGTCAGTAGTGTAATTTTGGAATTCGTCGATATATAAATTAAAGTCGCGCCGCTCGCTCTCGGGGATATCGGCACGCGATAGCGCCGCCAAAAGCAGCCGCCCGGTAATAATCATGCCGAGCAGTCCCGAGTTGATATCGCCGATTTTACCCTTGGCCAAATTGACCAGCAAAATCTTGCCCTCATCCATAACGGTGCGGAAGTTAAACGCCCCCCGCGGCTGGCCGATAATCGGACGCATATAGTCATTGGCGACAAAATTGCCGAACTTGGAGGTAATATACGGTGTCATGTTGGCCAAGCCCTGCTCGCCGGTGGTTTTAACCGCTTCTTTGGTCCAAAAGTCGAGTACCGAGGGGTTGGTGATCCGCGCCAATTTGCGATTGCGGAACTCGGCGTCGGTAAAGATCCGCGACACCTCCATTAAGGTCGCCGGCTCCGTCCGCGCATCCTCCATCAAAAGCAGGAGGGCGTTGCGCATATACTGCTCAAACATCGGACCCATCGTCTCCTTATCGAACAACTGATTAAAAATCGATTGGATCTCGTTGACAATAAAGGTCTTTTCCTCCGGCCGGTCAAAATTGTACTCGAGCATATTAAGACCGAGTGGCCGCGACAAATCGCCGGGGTTAAAAATAATCACATCATCAAGCCGCGACTTGGGCACCCGCTCGAGCACCGCGTCCACCAAGTCGCCATGCGGATCAATCAGGCAAAAACCTTTGTCATTGGCCAAATCTTGTATCGCCATATTAAGCATGGTCAGCGATTTACCGGTACCCGTCTGGCCGATCAAGTACAAATGACGGCGGCGGTCGGCATCCGAGAGATACACCGGTCGGCTTTTGCCGCGGAAAATGCTCTCGGCCACCAAGGTGCCTTGGGTGGGCAAATCAGGAGGGGGCGGCGCCTCTTTGGTATTGAGCCAGCTAATCCGCGGCACATCGCTGGTAATCGTCGGCAAATGGAAGATGCTGGCAATTTCCTCGGTGTTAAGGATCAGGGCTTGGGCCGGGTCAAACTCGCGAAAAATGTATTGATACATCAATTTTTTAAGCCGCCGCGGCTTGACCAGCTTAAAATTATTGCGATAGGGCGCCGCAAACTGATTAAACTGACCGGCAATGGCCAGGAGCAGATCGTCGGCCGCGGCGGCGGTCTCGGAGGCGGTCACCACCCGGACATTAACTTTAAACAGCGGTTTGGCCAATTTTAAATTGATCGCTTTGGCCGCCTCCTCGTCGACAATGATCGGCTTGTCTGATTTGGATTTAGACTTGTCTTGGGGCAATTTAGGTAAAACGCTTTTGCGGGTAAGCGAGGCCCAAGACTCGCCCTGCCTCAACTTCTCCACCAATTTGGCGAAAGATTTTTTAGTCTCGCTGCCGGCGGGAGACACCACTAGCTGTATCGTGGCCCCGTCGCCCGACTCGCGCAAATGCGACAAGGTGTTAATAATCGGAGCAAAAGTATCCACCCCGGCCTCTTTATACGAGCGGAGTGGCAGAGATTCCGGCTCGGTCAGAGTCAAATAAGCGGCGGCGCTGCCGCCATCGGGGTGGAAAATGGTATAGTCCGAAATCTCCGTCACCTCGGCGCGAGGGAACAAACCTTCGATCTGGGTTTTGGCATTGGCTAATTGCGAGCGCGGCACCGCCAAGTAAAATAAAATGGCCTCACCGACATTTTGGACCACCACCTCCAAAACAAATGAGCGACTGACTCCGGCCAAAGAGGAGAGAAGTTGCTCGGTGGCGGCAATCAAGTCAAGCGGATTGCCGCCCTCAGGCTTTTCCGGCCGGGGGATCTCAATGAGAAGCAGTTTCAAATTAAGCGACTCGATTTTACGCTGGCGGATCAGGTAGATAGCCAACAGCGCTATGCCCGACAATAAAAAGACCACTCCCAGTGCCCCGACAGTAAACAAAAAAGGATCCATAATTTAGATCAAATTGCGTTGTTTAAGCTCCTCGTATAAAAAGTCCACCAAGGCATCGTGGAACATATCAAGCAAAGCGGGATTATCAGCCACGCGACTGATGGTTTTTTTAAGTCCTTGGACCGGCACTTGGGCGATCAGCTCATTAATCAATTGCGCCTCGGCGCCACGAACAGTGTTAAGATAGCTCGTGGTTGGGGCGGCTGGCGAGCGCTCCGGCTTCACCGCTTTGGACTCATCGGTCACCAGCTCGCTCAAAGCGCGGCCAATCGTCTCCCGCTCCACCTCCGACTCAAGCCCCGCCTCTTTTTCCCGCTCGGCGCGCGCCGCCTCAATGCGTCCGGCCAGCTCCGAGAGCTCCTGGTCAAACTCCAAAGATGGATTAATCGCTTCAGCCATAATTTATTTTTTATTATACCAGATAATGCCTATGATATAGTAGGCGAGTGCATTACTTAGACACTTTAAACGAGGCCCAGCGCCGAGCAGTCTTAGCCACCGCGGGACCACTTTTGGTTTTGGCCGGCGCTGGTGCCGGCAAAACCAAAACGGTCACCCACCGCATACTGCATTTGATCAATCAGGGTGTACCACCGGAGTCGATTTTAGCGATTACTTTTACTAATAAGGCGGCGCGCGAACTCCGCGAGCGCCTCGCTCGCTTGCTCCCGGCCGACCAGCCGGCGCCCCTGGCCACAACGTTTCATGGCTTGGGAGTGAGAATTTTGCGTGAGCACGGCGGCGCCATCGGTGTACCGCGCTTTTTTTCCATCTACGACCGCGGCGACTCGCTTGATGTGTTAAAGGAGATTTTGCAGATGCTGAGCATCGACCCCAAGCGCTTTGAGCCCAAACGTTTTTTGGGCGCCATCTCCAAGGCTAAAGGCGACGGTTTAACCTTAAGCGACTACGAGCCGACTGCCTATGACTTTTTCCCCAAGCTGGTCAAACCGGTCTGGGAAAAATACGAGACCCTACTTAAAGAGCGGCAAGCGCTCGACTTTGACGACTTATTGCTCAAAATTACAATTTTGTTCAAGCGCCAGCCGGAGATTTTGAAGCATTATCAGGAGCGCTGGTCACATTTACATATCGACGAGTATCAGGACACCAACGGCCTGCAATACGAGCTCTCGCGCCAACTGGCCGGTCCGGCCCAAAATATTTGCGTCGTCGGCGACATCGACCAGTCCATTTACAGCTGGCGCGGCGCCGATTTTGAAAATTTGCTCCGCTTTGAGCGCGACTTTGACCGAGTTACCACTATTATTTTGGAGGAGAATTACCGCTCGACTAAAACGATTTTGGAAGCGGCCAACGCCGTCATTGCCAACAACAAAAAGCGCAAAGACAAAAATCTTTTTACCCGCGGCGAGGCGGGCGAGCCGATCACCTTAAGCGCTTACGCCACCGAGGCTGACGAGGCGTTGGGCCTGGCCGCCATAATCGAGGGATTGGCCGAGCAGGGCGTGCCCTATAAAGAAATGGCCATTTTGTATCGGGCCAATTTCCAATCGCGAGTTTTGGAGGAGGCACTGATTAAAAACACCATTCCCTACACCTTGCTCGGCACCCGTTTTTACGAGCGCAAAGAGATCAAAGACGTTGTTGCTTTTATCAAAGCAGCGCTTAACCGCGAGGACTGGGCAAGTATTAAGCGGGTTATCAATGTGCCGGCGCGCGGCTTGGGCAAATCCACTTTGGCCAAATTGGCCAGCGGCGAGGCCGACGCCCTACCCAAAGCGACTAGACAAAAAGTGGATCAATTTTATCTCCTGCTCGACCAGATCAAGCATTTAACCGAGACCAGCCTGCCTTCGACGATTATTAAAGAGGTATTGCAGTTAACCGGCTTGGAGGCCGAACTTAAAAAAGGGGGTGAGGACGACCTTGACCGCCTGGAGAACTTGCGCGAGTTGGTCACGGTAGCCGCCGCTTACGACCCACACGGACCGGACGGCATTTTAATGCTCTTGGCCGATATCGCCCTGGCCAGTGACCAAGACGACGACAACGACCAAGTAAACGGGGTCAAGTTAATGACGGTGCACGCCGCCAAAGGGTTGGAGTTCGATTACGTGTTTATTACCGGACTTGAACAAGACCTCTTCCCTCACGCGCCGATCGGCACCGAGGAGCGGGATGAAGAGGAGGAGCGCCGCCTCTTTTACGTGGCCCTTACCCGCGCGCGGCAAAAAATCTATCTCTCCTACGCCGAGACGCGACTTGTTTTTGGTAATCGCCGCTTTAATATCCCATCCGAATTCCTCTCCGAGATCCCCCCACACCTCCTCACCGCCGAGACCAATCGTTTGAGTATCGTCGATTTTTAAGTATGATAGCGCTATGGGAATAAAAGCGAAAAAGGCGTTGGGGCAGCACTTTTTGGATGACCAAGAGGTGCTTAATTTGATGGTGGAAACGGGAGAGATCAAGGAGGGGGAAACCGTGTTAGAAGTAGGCCCCGGTGAGGGCAGTTTGACTCAAGTGCTGCTAAACGCCGGAGCTAAAGTGGTAACGGTCGAGAAAGATACGCGCCTGATTCCCATTTTGACCAAAAAGTTCGAGGCAGAAATTAAAACTGGACAGTTGGAATTAATTGAGGGCGATATTTTAGATTTGTATTATAAAAATAATTTGCCCGTTAAATTAAAAGGTGGGAATTATAAATTGATCGCCAATATCCCGTATTATTTAACCGGGGAATTGATCAAATTATTTTTAAACAGTTCTGACCAGCCGACCCTGGCTGTATTATTAATACAAAAAGAGGTCGGGGAGCGGGTTGTCAGCCACAACAATAAAGAAAGTATTTTATCGCTGGCGGTAAAATTGTATTGCGATCCAGAATACATTGCGACCGTGCCCAAACAATTATTTAATCCCGCTCCTCAAGTTGACTCAGCGATTGTCCTATTTAACAACATCCGCCCTGCGCCCAAAAACGTTGATGTGGAGCGCTTTTTTAAGTTAAGCAAACAGGCATTTGGCGGCAAGCGCAAAAAACTGGCCAACACCTTACCGGAGTATAAAACCCAATTGGCCACCTGCGGCATTGACCAAAACGCCCGGCCGGAAGATGTGGAATTTGCCAAATGGTTATGTCTCGCCCAAAAATAATTTTAATTGCCGGCACAATTATTGTTTTAATATTAGCGATTTTAATTTGGCCGGAAAACACCCAAACCCCTCAAGCTTATTTAATTTTTAATAACACTAAAATAAAAATCGAGCTCGCCGATACGGAATTAAAAAGACAGCAGGGCTTGTCCGGCCGCGATAAATTAGCCGAGGATACCGGAATGTTATTTATTTTTGACGAGCCAAAAACTTACGGCTTTTGGATGAAAGATATGCGCTTTGCCATCGACATTATTTGGCTCGATAGCAATTGGCAAGTAATCGGGTTGAGTCAAAATATCAGTCCGAGCACTTATCCCATCTCTTTTTACCCGCCAAAACCGGCTCAATATGTATTAGAAGTGAATGCCGGTTGGGTAGCGCAAAACAATATCGCCACCGGCACAAAAATGCTCTATAGCCCGGGCAATGAGGTCCCGACCATATGAATCATCGGTACTAGAAAAAATGATCTTATATCTGTATCTGTAAGATCGCCTAAATTAGAAAATACCCCCGTGTACCTATCTGGACTTAAAGCGCCAGCCGCGATAGCAGTTCTACCTGCTGTATTAGGGACAGGAACACAAAATGGGATAATACCTACCCAACAAGTAGACGCCCCCAATGTTCTTCCTAAAACCCACACACTAGGAACCAGCATTCCATAACGATATAAAATACTAGCCCCAGGTTGGAAAATAACTTCATCTGGTAAGGCTGGTGAAGCAGGACTTAAAATTAATTTTAGATTAAAACTACAAGTACAAGGAATGGTAAATAAAATTCTACCTCCAAAGTTAGAAGCTAGTAGATTAGCCGGATTACCCACCGCATAAGCGCTAGGCGCCATTAAAGCGCTTAACATTAAAACAATGATTGCTATTTTAGATACTCGGTTCATAGACTGGAGCCTGATAGGTTACTGTAAACATCATATCATTGCTAATGCCGGTATTATTCTCTACCGCCACAATGAGCGGGAGGCGCACCGTGCGCCCGGCGGGGCGGTTTTTAAAAACATCAGGCCCGGCAAAGTCGTTGTCAAAAGCCGAGACGGTAAAGGTGAGCGTGGTACCATCTTTGGATTTTACCCCTCTAATTACCTGGTAACTGGCATAAATGGTATTACCAGAAGAGCTAGTGGCAAAACCGCGCCCTTTAATGGTAACCACCGTACCCACCGGACCGGTATTTGGCTCCAAACTGTCAATAAACGTTGTGGTTGAACGCTTGGGCTCGGCCGGATAACCGGCTATTTGGGGGACGGGGACTGGCAAATTAGCCCCCGGAGACGGCGCGGGAGAGGCCTGGGTGGCCCCACCGCCTGATACCGCTCGCTCAATCGCTCGATTTAACAACTCGTTGAGTTGGCGCTGTAAATCAGCCACAATAGCCTTTAATCGAGTGATTTCGCCCGAGAGATCAGTTGCCGCCTCAGCGTTATTGGTAGTACTCAATAACAAAAAGAGGAGGGTGGTAACAGCAACAAGACGCTTCATAGCGTCACTATAACACAAGTTTATCCACTAAATCCTTTAATTTAAGGGCTAAATTACTTTAAAACGTATTATAATGGAGAGTGGAGTAGTCGGTGTATGGTTAATTTTTTACCCAGCAAAAAAGCGCTGATTATAATTTTGATTATTATCCTGGCGGCAGTCGGGGTGCTTTGGTATTTGGGCCGCGAGGCCGGGCCGGCGCCGACTACTCCGGTCGAGGAGCTGGTAGCCCAAGTAGCTACTCAAAAAAAGACTTTGAAGCAATATGACGCCGCCTTGTTGCCGCGCGAATTTGTTGAAAAGGATTTGATTGTTACCACCAAAACCGATGCCGCCACTTTAAGGCAATACGGTTTGGCCCTAACCGATGCCCTGCGAGCCTATGCTACGCCGCGAGGCAGTGAGTTGGCCGCCTTGGATGAGGCGATTAGCCAAAAAAGTGCCGCCTCCCTCGAGGCGATTAAGCAGGCCCAGGCCATACACCAAGAGGCTACCACCAAACTGCTGGCTGTTACTGTGCCTAAGCCGGCCGTTGCGCTCCACTTATCGCTCCTCTTCCACACCAGCCGCTTGGCCTACTTGGCCGGCAATATGGTTCAGGTGCTTGATGAGCCGATTTTGGCTCTCGAGAGCGCCGATCGCTACATCCGCTACGCCCTCTCGTTTTACCGCAAGTCGGAGGCAATTAACGACTTTTTTACCGAGTATAAAGTCACTTTCCAACCGGGCGAGGGGATTATTTTTTACATCACTATAACCGAAGACAATGCCACCACTACTCCACAAAATTAAAATTGGCTTTATTTTAATCTCTTTGGTAATCCAACTAATTACACCGGCTTTAGTTTGGGGACAAGAGGTAACAGTGGAAGATTTGCCGCCTTTACCTGGACAAGAGCCGACACCATTAGATGATCTGACGGGATATAGCTCCGGTAGCAACCAAGCATCCAGCCAATTACAGCAAACCCGCAGTAAAGACAAACAAAAATGCGAGGGCAGTAAATATTTTGACGGTTTGGCCGGCAAATTGCAGGGCATGCTCCAAGAGCGCTTGCCGGAGATCATCGAGGGAGCATTACTTGATCAATTACCCGAGCAATTCCAAGGTATTTTAAACGAGCGCATGCCGGAGATGGTTAATCAAGTGGTCACCGAGGGCATCACCCGCGAGTTAACCAGCCAAATCGCCGGCCTAATCAACCAGGGCGTAGACCCGGCCGATATTGGCCCGGACATTATTGGGGCCATTATCCAGCAACAATTGCCGATTATTTTACTAAACGGCCTCCAGCGGGAACTGCCCCGAGTTTTAAGCAACGACTTCCGCACTTTGGGCCCAGGGATTTTACAAGGAGTTTTGCGCGACCCGGAGGGCGGCTTGGCGGCCGATATTCGCGAGGAGTTAGGAGAGGAGTTTAATGAGGCAATCGAGGAGACTATTGATGATTTGGAGGATGAGGATTTGTCGGACCGCGGTCGCAATCAATTGGGAATTTTGCGCGGTAATGCCGGCCGCTTCCGCGACGAGTTATTGAGCGGTTCCATTGGCCTCTTGGGCAACTCCATCGAGGATAACCCGGCCTTTGGCCAATTTAGCGATGAGATGGCCGATCAGATGGAGGATATTTTGTCGCAACAATTGGGCGCCATCTTCTCCCAACCTGAGTTTAGAAACTCATTAAATACCGCCAGTAGCCAACTCGCCGACTCTTTAAGCAACGAGTTAGCCGACTTAGGTAATGACTTATCCGATGTCGTCTTAGACAGCTTAGACGACACCATTAATGAGGTAGTGGCCCAAATCAGTGCTCCGATCTCTCAGGCGGTCTCCGACTCGATGTCTACCGCCTTGGCGGCAGTAGCCAACCCCATCAACGCAGCTATTAGCGGCATGACCGATCTCATTACCGAGCCGATTGTCCAAATTACCGGCGGTTTGGTCGAGAGCATTACCGAGCCTTTTACCTCGGCGATGGATGGCTTGGTCGACAGCGTGGTCCAACCTTTCTCCGAGGGGCTGACCCAGATGATGGATCAAGTCTTGGCACCGATAACCGAGCTGTCGGAACGCTTAACCGCCAATATTACCGGTGCTTTTAGTACCGCAGTTAGTAATGTAACCAACATTTTACCTTTTGCCAGCGTGCCCACCAAAGAGGAGCCGACCAGCAACATCAGTGTCGACACCGACGCCATTAGGGATCTCCAAAACAAAACTTGCGCCGATGTAGAGACGGCTAAAAAAATCGCCGCCGATCAGCAAAAAAAGGAGTTGGTGGATGACCGCAAAGCCTCTGAGCAAGCAGCTAAAAATCTAGACAAGATCGGCAATCAAACCGTCCAGATTATTAAGAAAAATAAATTGGTAAAAAGTGTCAGCGAAGTCATAAAATCCAAGCGTGAGGAGGCACGCGAAATTGATTTAGCCGAATTAGAGCGCTCTGACGACACCTTCCGCCAGCGCACCTTGCAAATTTTGCGTAATGACGAGTTGACCGACCCGCGCGCCTCCACTTTAAGCCAAAGCGAGTATCGAGAACTCATCAGCAACCCTAATCAATTGGATTCAGCGACATTTTGGGATCGTTTTCTCAAATTCCATGACATTACTAAAAATAACAACCCTGACTCCTCGCTCTTAAACAATTTGTCGCTTCAAAGCAAACGTATCTCACGAGCCGAGCAAGACGCGATTAACACCTTTGTGGCCGGCCAGGGGGTACTGCCGATCACTGAGTGCAACAAGCGTGATCAAAATAATAATTGCGTTGAAGAGATAGTGGTAACACCTGGGCGCATCGTGGCCGCTTACCTCGAAGAGGTAAATGCCGCCAGAATCCAAAAACAAGTTAATGCCGACGAGTTGACCGACTTGGTCCGCGGCGCCGAGCCAACCACCGAGCTGATCCAAACGCTTAATGCCCCCGGCGCCTCAAGCGCAAACGGCTTCCCCAATCTCTTCCGTCTTAATCGCGGTGGTGGGGGAATTCTGGGTGGAGGCGGAGGTGGTGGGGGTTTCAATTTGCCCAATCTGGACCCCGGGGAGCTCCTGTCCAATATCCCGCCAACTGCCCGCATCCGCTTTAACTCTCCCAGCTTAGCCAGCATCGCCGCCAGCACCTCACCCAATATCGCAACCGTTAACTGGTCGCTGATCATCGGCGAGCGCTGTGTGGCGGCCAACCCTTGGCTCTCGGCCGGCACGGCCAGCGGAGTTATCCAAGTGCTTAAGCGCCCAGGCGAGGAGGTCGAGCGCTACGGCTCCTTAAGCATCAAATTCCCATTCACTTTTAATTTTGCCTTTACCCGCACCAGGGGCAGCGCAGTAGCCAATTTAACCGCCGTGCCAACCATTTTGCCCGACTATTTAAGAGGCAATGCCTCGCTGGTAATCCAAGAGAGTGACATTGCTCCAGGCGACGTGATCACCTTGCGGCTTGAGGCGGGTGGAGCACCCAGCGAGACAAGCGTTACTATAACCGAGGGAGATACGGTAAGCACCGTGGTCGAAAAATTGCGCACAGCCGTTAACCAGAGCGCCAACTTTGCTCTTTACCGCTTTACCTTTACACCGCTAACCACCATCGGCACTGGCCAAATTGATATCGTCGTCGCTCCGCCGATTTACCGCCTCTCCTGCACCAACGGCAGCCAATCGGCCGAGTTTGAAACCACTATAGTAAGATGAAGAATTGGTCACCAATTTTAATTAGTATATTCATACTACTGGGCGGGCTATTGGCGGCCCAGCCGTCTTACTCTCAAGGCCCGGCCGGCGGCACTATTAATTACACTAATGATGGTTATCGTTACAACAATATTTACAACAATAATAGTGGTAATAATGCCAGATCGTATGATGTCAATCGAATAATTGAAAACTTTTGCCAAAATACACAAAATACCGGTCGAAGTAATTGCTCACCCAGATCATTTAATGAGTTTTATACCTGGCTAAGTCGAGAGTATCCTACCGCCAGTACCGGCTTTAACACTCATATTAATGCCGTTAGAGAATACACAAATTGGGCTGATTATGACAGCCAGATTGCCGGCCTGCAGGCGCAACTGATCGGCTTAGACACTTCAACCACAGAGGACGCCGCCGAGTATGAGCTAATACAATCTCAGATTAGGAATTTAGAAGAGGAGAGAGACGCCGCCAATACCAGAATACAAAATCTAAATCAAGCCGCCCAAAGGCAAAGAGAGGCGGAGACAGACGTGGCACTTCAGTGTGAATTTTGGAACTGGAGTATTTTGGATTGTGCTCTTTACGGCACCGCTTACGTGATGAAGATTGTGTTGTCGGTTTTTAGCTGGATTTTATATTTAGCCAACGAGTTTTTTAATCTGATTCTTTATGTTACGGTTATCGACTTCCATAGCTACTTTCAGCCGGCGGCCTCCGGTGGCGCCCTGATCTCTTTCCCGCTCGGGCAGGCGATTAACACCGGCTGGACCACTATCCGCGATCTATTCAACATCGCTTTTATCTTTATTTTGCTTTACGTGGCAATCGGCACCATCGTACAGGCCCCGGGCATCAATGCCAAAAAGATGTTGGTTAACATTGTTATCGCCGCCCTGTTGATCAATTTTAGCGCCGTCTTCCCTAAAATCATCATTGACGCCACTAATGTGGTGGCGGTTACCTTTTATCGCGGATTAAGCAGTGATGATGCCACTACTAAAAATAAAAGTTTCACTGGTGCGCCCGATATCACCAAAACCCTGATCAACACCATGCCTTTGGGATTAAATATCCGAGAATCCAATCTAATGACCGTTTTTGACCAAAAGGTGGGTGATACCAGAAGAGCGGTATTGAGGACGATCATCGAATCTTTTATCCAG
>CAZZPK010000002.1:0-40417 GCA_964655995.1 uncultured Candidatus Saccharibacteria bacterium | reverse complement strand
ATCTTGGTGTTAATCGGCGCTTTTGTCTTATTAACCGTCGCCTTTATGCTTTTGGTGCGATTAATCACACTGATCGCTTTGATCATCACCTCACCGGTGGCCTTTGGCTCGATGATTTTGCCGAGCCAGCTTAAGTCTCAGACCGGCAACTGGTGGAGTAGCCTGCTTAAAGAGTGCATTTGGTTCCCGATTTTTATGATCATGTTTTACGTCACCATCCAAATTGCCGGTGCTATCCACAGCACTGGGATATCCAGCCCAAACAATACTGCCAGCACCATCAACAGCGTTGCCGAAATCTCTATGGACTTCTTCCGTCTATTTATCGCCTATGCCATTTTGATGGGCTTTATGATCTTATCACTTAAAGTCGCCAAAGATGCTGGTGGCAAAGGCGCCGCTGGGGCCATGGTCTTGGCGGGCGGCCTTACCGCCTTGGGCGCCGCTGGGGCCAGCAGATTAATCAAATCGCCTTATTCAGCAACTAATTGGGTTGGTAAAAATTTAGAGTCTTACGGAAAAAATACAAGCAGGCCGTGGATGGAAAAAACCGGCAAATTCTTCCATTTAGATCAAGCGCCAACTTTTACCAAATTTACTATCCCCGCTAAAAAGAAGTTGGGTGAGATTAAGAAAAATCTTACCAGCACCAGCAGTATACCCGCTCCCTTGTTGTGGGCCAGCGATAAAGCCGCCGATGCCGGTTTAGGAACGGGCTTTTTGGGTAAAATCAAAAAAGACCGCGACGATGACGCTAAAAAGAAAAAAGATGCGGAAAAAGAAGAAGAGGAAAAGAAGAAAAAGGATAAGAAAGAGAAAATTGGTAAAACTAATAAGGTAATTGAGAATTTAGCCAAGAGGACGGAGAATTACTTTAATCCTGAAGATGGATCAATTAAAGCTGGTTTTGAGGAGCAAGTAAAGGTAGCTGTGGCCGATTTGAAAAAGACCCTGGGTGAATTTACGCCCAATGACCTGAAAGAATTTGAGTTGAAGAATTTTGCCAATCCGTTAATGGCCCAAGTATTAGGAGCCAGTGAAGCAAATGCTATTGAGGAAAAACTGACCAAGGAGCAGCGCGATAAATTGCGAGATTATATCAAGGTAACCAACCAAAAGCTCTACGCTGATTTGGCGGATGGGAATAAGCGGGCCAATTGGGGCATCCCCAAGCCGACTAAAAATCAGGAGACCCCTCAAGCACCAGCCGCTCAAACACAAGCATCACCAGTACAACTGACCCCCGGAGCCGAGTTTGAGCGTGAACGTGAAGAGAGGAATGGTGATACCGGTGGCGGAGCCGGCACACCAACACCTCCTTCAACCGGCGGGGCAAGTGGTGGTGGTAACCGACCAGGTCCAGCAATGGCCGATAGCTTTGCTCGACCAAGAACCGAGCCAAGAATTCCAAACCAGGAAGCCCAGGCCCAGATTTTGAAAGATATCGCCGAATTGAGGCAGGCAATAGCGGCGCAGGAGTTTAATCCGGTCCATGGAGAATTCAAAGACATGGTCCGCAATTTAATCAACAAGAGCCCGGAGCAGTTCACTAACATTCTCATTGAGAAGCCACAAATTATCAATCAGATGGCCAAAGGCAACTTCAGCGAGCAAGACTATCGCGCTATTACCTCCCGGCTCGGTCCGCAGATTATCCAAAATCTAAAACGGGAGTTTAACGCGGCCAATTCCACTCTCCGACCATACGCCAATACGCCATTTGAGAAGCATTTGCAATCCAGTTATGACGATACCGGCACCTTAAGAGATTTTAAAGTTTAATCTTATGTCTAAAAAAATCGACGATTATACTCAAGAAGAGTTGACGGAAAAATTCCGCAATTTACCGGAAGAGGTTAAGGAGGTGGCCAATTCGATTGAAACCACCAATATTATCCGTTCCATTGCCCGGCGCCACAACCTCCACGTCGACAAACAGGGTGATTTAGCTGATGAAATCCAATTAACCTTTATGGGTCTGACTAAGCCCAATCAATTCGTCACCAATCTGCGGGAGAAATACGGCTTTACGCCGGATGAGGCGCGGGTGATAACTAATGAGGTAAACAACGAGATTTTTGCTAAAATTAGAGAGTCGCTCGAGGCCCTGACGGCACCCAAGCCGCCGGCGCCGGGGGGCGCCGTGCCGTTTACCGAGCGGGTGTCTCACCCTGTCTCCTTAGGGCCCACCGAGACCACACGCAAGTTAAATGATCCGTACCGCGAGCCGATTGAGTAAGCAAGTTTATGAACTTCCAAGTCCCGCAATTTATCGAGGTCGAGGACCAGGTCTTTGGCCCGCTGACCTTTAAGCAGTTTATCTATTTGGCCGGCGGCGGCGGCCTGGCTTTTTTGGTTTACACCTTGGACATCCCGTTCGCGATCAAAGTGGTGCCGATGCTTGTCTTGGGCGGCCTGGGCGCGGCGCTTGCATTTTTTAAATACAATAACCGGCCGTTTATCGCCACTCTTGAGGCCGGGCTGTATTACTTGCTGTCCCACAAAAATTACATTTGGCGCAAAGAGGTGCCTCAGGCCAAATCAGCTGTCCAAGCTCAAAGCCAAACCACCACTCCTGCTATCCCCAAATTATCTAAGAGCAAGCTCCGCGACTTGGCCTGGAGTTTGGACATTACCGAAAAAATAAAATAATTATGGCTTCGCCTAAAAGCACCCAGTCTTTTGTCCCCATCGATGAGATCCGCGACGGCGTGGTGGTGTTAAAAGACGGCTCACTGCGCGCCGTGCTCATTGCCTCCTCGATCAACTTTGCGCTAAAGAGCCGCGACGAGCAGCAGGGCCTGCTTCTCCAGTACCAAAATTTTCTTAATTCTTTGGATTTTTACATTCAGATATTTGTCCAGTCGCGGCGCTTGGACATCCGACCCTATTTGGGGATCTTGGACGAGCGCCTGGCCGCCCAGACCAATGATTTGTTAAAAGTCCAAACTAAAGAATATATCGAGTTTATCAAAAGCTTTACCGAGAATAACAACATTATGACCAAAAGCTTTTTTGTGGTCATCCCATACGCGCCGCCGTTGATTCAAAGCCGTCAGGGATTTTTAACTAAGTTGTTTACTAAAAAAACCGATAAGGTGGTCGATACTTTGGCTTTTGAGGAGCAGCGCAATCAGCTCGAACAGCGGATCGACGTGGTCCGTCAAGGTTTGGGCCGCTTGGGTGTCCGCGTCGAACTCTTGGGCACCGAGGAGTTGGTCGAGCTGTACTTTAAGGCCTTTAATCCGGGCGAGGTAAATATCCCCGAGACGGTATAATAGATTGTATGGCTTTATTTAGGACTAAACCCAAACCCATTATCGACACCTCGGTGTTGCCGATTTTGCCAGCCGACGTTTATCAAGCCGGCGTCTTAGAACTTAAAGACATTATCGCCCCGGCCGCGCTCCAGATCAGCGCCCGGAGCATCAACTTGGGCCAAAAAGTGGCGCGGACCTTTTTTGTCATTTCTTATCCGCGCTTTTTAAGCGAGGGCTGGTTTTCACCGATTATTAACTTGGACAAAGTGTTCGACGTCTCGATTTACATCCACCCCATCGACACCGCCGCCGCTCTGCGCCAATTGCAAAAAAAGGTGGCCGAGGTCCAAAGTCAAATCCGCATCAGGGAGGAGAAGGGGTTTGTCCGCGATCCGGTGCTTGATGTGGCTTACCGCGACATCGAGTCTTTGCGCGACCAACTCCAGCAAGCGCGGGAAAAAATCTTCTCTGTCGGCTTATACATCACCATTTACGAAGACACCGAGGAGGAGTTGTCGAAAACTGAGAACACCATTAAATCGATTTTGGACGCCAAATTGATTTATCTCAAGCCGGCTTTTCTCCAGCAAGAGGACGGCTTTAAGAGCGTCGCCCCTTTGGGTTTGGATTTGTTAAACATCAGCTCCAAGTTAAACTCCTCGCCGTTGTCGAGCTTGTTCCCGTTCATCTCCTTTGACTTGACTTCTAATCAAGGCATTTTGTACGGCATCAACCGCCACAACGCCTCGTTGGTGCTTTTTGACCGCTTCTCGCTTGAGAACTACAATTCAGTAATTTTTGCCAAATCCGGCGCCGGCAAGTCGTACACCACCAAATTGGAGATTTTGCGCAGTTTAATGTTTGACACCGACGTTATTGTTATCGACCCCGAGCGAGAGTATGAGTTTTTAAGCGAGGCGGTCGGCGGGCGCTACTTTAACATCTCGCTCACCTCGGAGCACCATATCAACCCCTTCGACTTGCCGATACCGCGCGAGGACGAGTCGCCGGCCGATGTGCTCCGCTCTAATGTTATCAACCTGGTCGGCCTCTTCCGCATTATGTTGGGCGGCCTCACCCCCGAGGAGGACTCGATTATCGACAGTGCTATCAGTGAGACCTACGCCCTCAAAGACATCACCCCTGACACCGACTTTACCAACAAACCGGCACCCCTGCTCTCGGACCTGGAGCTCGTTTTGGCCGGCATGGAGGGAGGTGAGTCTTTAGCCCAGCGCCTACTTAAGTACACTCAGGGTTCGTGGGCCGGCTTTATCAACCGCCCGACCAATGTGGATATTAATAAAAAGTTTGTTGTTTTCTCGATTCGGGACATGGAGGATGAGCTTAAGCCGGTGGCGATGTATGTGGTGATGCACCATATTTGGAACGCCGTCCGCCGCAATCTCAAAAAGCGCTTGATGGTCGTCGATGAGGCGTGGTGGATGATGAAGGCGGAGGATACGGCTTCCTTCCTCTTCTCCTTGGTTAAGCGCGGCCGCAAATACTACTTGGGCGTCGCCACCATTACCCAGGACGTGGGCGATTTCCTCAAGTCGCCGTACGGCCTGCCGATTATCACCAACTCCTCGATTCAACTCCTGTTAAAGCAGTCGCCAGCCTCGATCGACTTGGTCCAAAAAACCTTCAACCTCACCGATGAGGAAAAATTCCTGTTGCTGGAGTCCAATGTGGGAGAGGGGATCTTTTTTGCCGGCCTCAAGCATGTTGCCATCAAAATCATCGCTTCTTACACCGAGGATCAGATCATCACCTCCGACCCGTCGCAATTATTAGCCATTAAGCAGGCCAAGGCCGAGCTGGCGGCCAGCCAGTCGGCTACTGGCGCTAATCAGTAGTATGCCCCCAGTCCGTTATCGTTTGGGTTCGATCACACGAGTGGCCATATATGCGATCGCCACCCTTACCGACATTATCCAGATGATTTTACTGATCGCCGCTGTTGGCGCTATAATTAATACGATAGTGTCACTGGCGTATTATTTTGTTTTTGGCACTATCTGTTTTTTTAACAACGTCCAATTGTTTAGCACTAAACAACTGAAAAAAACATTGGGTACTTGGTTTGGTGAGGCTCTGCCGATTATAAACTTTTTGCCTTGGTTTTTGATCGGCGCCTACTTGACCATACGCCAAACCGACGAAGAAGACAGGATGAAACACCACGCCAATCAACAAGCCTTAGAGTCGCTGAGACCTGCGCCAAAACCGAGTAAAAATATCGGTAGCGAGGTAATTAAGAAGGCGGCGATTATTTTACTATGTTTGTTGCCCTTGGGCGCTTTGGCCGAAACCAAAATCATTACCACTCCCGATCTTACCATCAAGGTAACACCGGCTGATCCGGGACCCAATACCCCGGTAATCATTAATTTGGACAGCTACTCGTTTGATATCGGCCGGGCGCGCATCGTTTGGACCGTTAACGGCCGGGAAACCGCCGGCTACAATAATGCTGGCATCAGCTTTACCACCGGCGAGGTGGGCACTCTAACCAATGTCCGTGCGCAAATCAAGCCATTTGGGGAAAGGGAGCGGACTTTAACCATCTCGATTATACCCGCCCAAGTGGATTTATTATGGCGCGGCGACACTTATACCCCTCAGGATTATCTCGGCGGCAAGCGTATTAGTATAGAAACTACCGGACAAGTGGTCGCTTTACCGCTTATTATCGACCAGACTAAAAAACCAATTTCCCCTGAACAGCTGGTTTATACCTGGTTGGATAATGGCCGGGAGATGGCTCCGGCTTCCGGTTTGGGCAAAGACACTTATGTTTTTAAGGCGCCGATCGGCGGCACCAAGGAAATCAAAGTAATCGTCGAGACGATTGATGGTCGCCTCCGCGCCCAACAAACCGCCTTAATCCCCATCGCCAAACCGGAGCTTAGATTTTACGTAGATAACGCTTTGACTGGCCCTAATTATGCCAAAGCGCTGACCGACAATTTTAAATTGACTGGCGAGCGGGCCTTGCTCCGAGTCGAGCCGTACTTTTTCCCCAATAGCTTGGTTAAGGGTGGTGATTTGATTTATCGCTGGTCGCTTAATGGCCGCGCTCTCGACAATCTGGGCCCCGTTCTCGGTGTGGAAAGCGGGAACCGCTCTGGTACGGCCAATTTGGAGGTGGCGGTCAATAATCCGCTTAGCCTGTTCCAGCTGGCGAGAGCGGCATTAAACGTCACTCTCGGTGAAAGTGTGCTTGATAATTTTTAATATATGAGAACTCAATTTAAAATTTCCCGATTGATTATCCTAGCGGCCCTGCTCTTTGGTTTGGGCCAGACGGCCAGCGGCCAGGTGGTAAATCTCAATCAAGATTATGTGCTGTTGGAACCGCAGGTCATCGGTATGGAGGGTAATCAAGTCCGGGTGGGCTTTGGCACTTATGCCGAAAACCTGTTCAAGCAGGCCTTTGTGGTGGCGGTCAGCTTGGCGGTGTTTATGCTCGTTTTAAGCGGTATTTCTTATATTATGAGCTATGTACCGGATATTAAATCCCAAGCCAAAAGCATGTGGACCAACGCCATTTGGGGCTTAGTTATTGCTATTTTGGCTTATCTCTTGCTGTATACCATCAACCCGCAATTGGTCAACTTTGGCTTTGAGATCCGGCGAACACCGACAACAGTCGATCAGTGGGGTAATGTCGGCGGCAGTGAGGGTATCGGGCCAAGACCAAATAATCCACCTAATAGTGGTAACAACTGTAATGGGTGTAGCAATTTGTCCTCCTACCAAAATCCACCAATTCCACTTAAACCAGGTATTGGGACTAGTGTCGTTCCGGAGTTAGGAGATAAATTACAAGGTTTAACTAGTGATATGCCGTCTGATGTTAATTGGCGAGTGACCGAGGCTTACCCGCCATCAGCATCAGTAAGTCATCGTAATCCTTGTCATTACAACGGCACTTGTGTTGACGCTAGTTTGAATGTAGGAGGACAAGATATTACCGCGGCCAGAATTAATGCTTTTGCCGATGCCGCTAGGGCTAATGGTTTGCGTCCGGTATATGAAGTCTCTAATCAGTCCCATCATGACAGATTGGTAAGTGAAGGTGTTCCTGATGATTTGGTGATAGTAGTATCTGGTGTTTCAGAACATTTCTCGGTCTATAATGAGTGATAATAATTTATGAAGCGTTTACTTTTAATCCTAATCGCCATTTTAATCATCGTTTTGGGTTTTTGGTGGTGGCAAAGTGGGCAAACAAACGTGGCTGATAATGCACCGTCGGTTAGCCGGAGTTTTTTTCCGCAAGCTGGTAGTGTTGTTTCCGATTTGGTTGGTTCCCTGACTGATCGCTTGGATGGCAATTCGAGAGAAGAGGGTAATGGAATCGGTGGTGAAGGAGCGGCAATTCAAGTGGTTGTTGATGAGCCGATTGCCGATTTTGATTTTGTTACCGTCGGCACCAGTTCGGTTTTAATCTACGTTGAGCGGGGGACCGGGCACATTTACCGCCTTGACCAAAGCACAAAAGACAAGGTGCGTCTAAGCGCCGCGACTTTTTCTCCTGTGTGGGCCGCCGCCTGGGCCCAAGATGCCGCCAAAACTTACTTTTTTATCCAAACCAGCCAGGGCGGCAACAGTAGTTGGTATCGCATTGCTCTAACTAATCGGGAATTGGTCGCCACCAGCACTCAAGTAACCACCAATGCCATTCGTTTGGCCGGCACCATTGAGGATATTATTCCCGCCCCAGACCATAAGACTATTTTTACTTTGGAAACTAATCGAGATAAAGCTCTGGGCTATACCAGCAAGCCGGATGGCGCCAATCGGACTTTGGTCTGGTCTTCCAATTATCCCGACTGGCGAGTATGGTGGCCAACGGCCAATTACTTATACTTGGCGACTAAGGCTGATTCAACTATGCCGAGTGTCGCGGAACGTCTCAATTTAACCACCAAAATCGCTGAGCGTTTACTGGAAGGTAGCTCCGGCCTCAGTCTGATGCCGGAGCAGGGGGGCGAACGCGCCATTTACAGCGTCACCCGTTTCGGTTCATTCTCAACTTACTGGCTTAATCCGACTGATAACAAGTCGTTGATTTTGCCGATTATTACCCAGCCGGAAAAATGCGTCTGGCCTAAAGGAGAGATAATCTGGTGCTTTGTGCCGTCTTCGGTGCCTAATAGCAATTATCCGGAGAGTTGGTATCAGGGCCTTGTTTCTTTTGCCGACCAACTGCGTCATATTAATATTACTAACAACCAAAGCCAATTAGTGGTTGATCCCGCAACATTAAACTTAACGATAGATGCTTTAAGCCCCAAACTCGATCAGGTAAAAAATTACCTTTACTTTATTAATAAGGGCGACGGCCGCTTGTGGCGGGCTAATGTCCAGAGTGTTTTTTAACCACCTCAAAAGCTAAAGAAAAGAGGTTGCTGGTAATCCAGTACAGCGAGATGGCGATTGGGAAACTCCAGCTCACAAAAAAGATCAAAACTGGTGCTCCGTAGCGCATTTGGAGCGACATCCCATGTTGAAAATCTTTTTGCCAAGATTGACCAACCTCCTTTTTGTTGGGCGGCGGAATAGTCTGCCATAAATAAATTCCCTGGGTCAAAGCGGTGAGGGCGGCAAACCAGACGCTTTTGGTGGTAATATCAATTAAACCTAAAAACTGAGTGCTGATCACTTCCGGCTCAATTACAAAAGAGTACAAAACGTGCCCAGTTGTCTCTAGGCTGTCCCGAAACACTAAAAATAAAGCGAGAATGATTGGGATTTGGATAAAAATAACCGCCACACTAGAGAGGGGATGGATATGGTGTTTTTGATACAGCTCTAAAGTTAAACGAGACTGCTCTAGACGATTATCTTTGTATTGCTCCTTGATTTTAAGTAATTCCGGCTCAATCAACTTTAGGGCTTTTTGGGTTTTGATTGACTGTTGATAAAGCGGCAACAATAATATTTTAACTAAGATTGTTAAGATAATAATCGCCACTCCAATATCGGCCCCGGGAATGGCATTAGTTAAAATAATTAAAACATTATAAAGAGGAGTGATTAAGATGATATTAAAAAGATCGGAGATCATGGTAATGCCTTCATTATCTCATTAATTAAGTCTTGATGGGGTATAGTGTTTACTTTTGGTCGGCAAAAAAAAATGAGTCCGAAACCAGGCTTAAGACTGCTTTTAAGTTCGTTAACCGCCGTCCTCACCCTACGCTTAGCCCGATTACGCTCAACTGCCTGCTTAAAACTCTTAGTTGGCGCCACCACTGAGACCAAAGAGGTATCTGGTGGCAAGTCGCTTAAGCGCCCAATTTTGGCTGAAAAATAAGGCGAGGGGTATGGGCTAAACCTCCCCTCGAGCCTAATTTTATCAAATAGCCGCCGATTTAAGCGGCCTAATTTAGCCATAGTTTAGACCGCTAATTTAGCCCGACCTTTGCGCCGACGGCGGAGGAGCACCTTTTGGCCATTTTTCGTCTTGGAACGGACTAAAAAGCCGTGGGTGGTTCGGCGTTTTTTCTTTTTTGGTTTATAGGTAATAGACATACCTATTGATTATACATAAGCTTTTTAATATTTCAATTATTTACAATAATTATCCATAGTTATCCACTTTTTATTAACAATTATTAAATGTTTGTCTTGGGGATAACTTATCGCTATAATCAGGGCACTATGACGCCGGATAATGATACTTTATGGCTTAAATCCTTAGGAGAGATCGAGCAAGAGGTATCCAAAGCCAATTTCGGCACCTGGTTTAAAAACACTTATATTGCCAAACAAGATGGCGGAGGGACGATTTATCTAAGCGTTCCTAACACCTTTGTGCGCGATTGGCTGATTAATAAATACCATAAGGTGATATTAAAATCATTACGCAATAACCACCCCAACGTCAGGACGGTTGAATATTTGATCACCAAAAACGACGATAAGCCGCGCCAAATCCAGCCGTCATATAATAAAACCACACTTATTAACGATGGGTTGGGGTTAAACGACCTTTATATTAATAAGGAGAGTAATCTTAATCCTAAATACACTTTTGATAGTTTGGTGGTTGGTCCGTTTAATGAGATTGCTTATGCAGCCTCCCAAGCGATTGTAAAAAACCCTGGTGGCAATAATTACAACCCATTATTTATTTACGGCCATACCGGCTTGGGTAAAACCCATCTTATGCAGGCGGTTGGTAATCAAATCAGAAAGACCAGCGACCAAAAAAAGATTTATTACATCACCTCAGAGAGTTTTTTGATTGATTTTGTTAGTTGTCTACAAAACAATCGGGGAAATTCTTTTAAAGAAAAGTATCGTAAATATGATATTTTAATTATGGATGATATTCAATTTTTGGCCGGTAAAGAGAAGATTCAAGAAGAATTATTCCATTTATTTAATAATTTTTATGAGAATAACAAGCAAATCATTTTCTCCTCTGATAAACCACCAAAACAAATACCAAACTTAGAGGATCGCCTACGCTCTCGTTTTGAAGGGGGAATGGTGGTTGATGTTTCTCGGCCTGATTTTGAGTCACGTTTGGCTATTTTACGTTCTAAAATAAAGGTTTTAACTGGATTTACCCCCTCAGAGGATATTATTGAGTACTTAGCTTCAGTGGTCCAAGATAATATTCGGGAATTAGAAGGAGCGCTAAATTCAATTATCATCCAATCACAAGCTAAAAAAAAGGATTTAACTTTAAATGAAGTTAAAGTGATTGTTAAAAACTCAATCAAACCACAAAAATCAGTCTCAATTAAAGAAGTAATGAAGATTATTTCTGATTTTTATAATATTGATGAAAAAATGCTTTATGAAAAAACTAGGCGTAAGGAGGTGGTTAAACCAAGACAGGTGATTATGTATATTTTAAGAGAGGATTTTAACACCTCATACCCTTATATTGGGCAAAAATTAGGTGGACGGGACCACACCACTGTTATTCACGCTTATGAGAAAATTAAAAATGATATTAAAAACAATTCATTATTAAACCAAGAAATAAATCAGATTAGGTTATTGTTGTATAACTCTTAATAACTTGTGTATAAATTAAAAGGTATATTATAAAAAATAAAATTATGGGGAAAAATAAAAAATCATATCCACAGTTGTTTGTTAAAAAAAATATTAATTATCAATATATTTTAAACTTTTCCACTTTTCCCCAAAGATAATAATAAAAAAATCTTATATATGAAATTTTCTTGTAATTATAGAGATATAAAAAATGCCATCCAATTAATAGAGAAGACGGCAAGTAAAAACTTATCATTACCAATTTTAAATACTATTCTATTTTCTATTAATAATAATAAATTAACTTTAAAAACAACTAATTTAGAGGTGGGAGTTGAATTTTATTTAACTGTTTTTGATAGTAAAAACGGATCAATTTGTTTACCAGCTCAATTAATATCAAATATTTTAAATACCATACCATCAACTGATACTATTAGTTTTAATTTAAATGAAGGGGTGGTGTTAATAAAAACCAATAAACATCAATCAGAAATTAAAGGATTTTTACCGGATGATTTTCCAATAATCCCTCAAGTTGAAGAGGGGGTGGAGTTTTCCCTACCAACATCCTTGTTTATTTTAGGTTTAAAATCAGTTTCTTATGCTTCTGCTGTTTCTGATATAAAACCAGAGATCGCTAGTATTTATTTATACCACAATGGGGATGATTTAGTTTTTGTTTCCACGGATTCATTTAGGTTAGCGGAAAAAAAGATACCATTATCGGTTTTAGATGATATACCATCAATCATTATCCCAATTAAAAACATTAGTGATATTATTAGAGTGGTGGAGGGATTAAAGGGTAATATTAAAATTAAAGTCGATAAAAATCAATTAACCATTTATCATCAAGATTTTTTAATTACTTCTCGGATTATTGATGGTGTTTACCCAGATTATAGGCAAATTATACCTAAAGTATCATCAACTAATATTTTAGTCTCCCAAAATGAATTAGTGGAAGCGTTAAAAATATCCACGATTTTTTCCGATAAATTTAATCATGTTAATATTATGGTTGATAATAAAAAACAACAATGCCAAATATTAGTAACCAATCAAGATGTTGGTAAAGCGATTACTACTTTAAATTGTGAAATTTCAGGTGAAGATTTAGAATTTAAAATAAATGCCAGGTATTTAACCGAATCATTCTCATCATTAGACTCAGATAGGATCCAATTACATTGTTCTGGGGCTAATAAACCTATTTTGATTAATGGGGTTGGTAATAGATCTTTTTCTTATTTAATAATGCCGGTTAACCGTTGATTTATTAATTTGATTAAAAAAATAGCCAATTTATTAAAAACTCCACCTTATTTTTCCACCCCCGAAAGAGTGGTTAAAGAGCTGGTAATTAGTTTTATTGATCGTGAATATCAATATAAAATTCCCATTAAATATGTTTATTTACAGAAAAATAAAGTTATTATAAAAATAAACCCCACAATAAAAAGCGACTTAATATTTAAAAAAAGAGCTTTGTTGGATTATTTAAATCAAAAGCAAAATAAGATAAAAATTACAGACTTAATTTAAAATCAGTCGTTGACTCGGTTTGGTTTTTAACACTATCAATCACTACCACTTTTAAAGTATTAACCTCTTTTATATTGATTGAATGTAGGGGGATGGAAAAGCGATTAATTGTATTTTTACTATTAATTACTAATTGGTCATTGATAAAAATATTAATTTGCTCGATTGGGAATATTGATTCAATCCCCAAATTAACCAATAGGGTATCGGTGGTTGGTATTATAGAATCCGGAGTGGGAGCTAGGATGGTTACTTTGGGCTCTTGGCCTGGTTTGTGGATCGGATCGTAATTGGTGGGGATAAGGCGGCGATCATTTTCAATAATCCCTTTGGTGACCACCCAGCGCCTTATCGGCGTTTCCCATAATATAAATTGAGGGTCGCTGTTGGGGTTATTGGGGATTGGGCCAGTTGGATTGTTTTTGTCCACCCAATATAAAATCGAATGTACGTTATAAACCGCAATATCCTGCTTCGCCGCCTCTGGTGTGTGCTCTGTCGCTAATTTTTTAGAAATAGTGTCAATGGTGTATACCTCATTGCCCTGCCAAATACCACGCAAAATCGGTTTTAAATTGCGGTCTGTTGGGGGTGGAGGAGGGAAGGACTCGTTGGGAGTTTTGGCTAAATAGTATTTCATAAACTCATTCCACATCGGCGCGACAATAAAACCAGCCACCTTTTTTTCCATCGGGGTATTGTCGTTATTGCCGACCCAGGCGCCAACCGCGATGCTGGGGGTATAGCCGATAATCCAAGCATCTTTATAGTCGTTGGTAGTACCGGTTTTGGCGGCGACGGTTCGTCCAGGGAAATAAAGGGGGGAGTTGGCGCCAAAGGCGGGGGTTCTGGCGGCATTATCCGATAGAATGCTTGAGATTAAGCTGGTAATATTCTCCGATATTACCGTTTGGGGGCGTTCTTGGTATTCTTCCAATACTTGGCCGTTTAAATTTTCGATTTTTAATATACCCACAGTAGGGTGGAGGACGCCATTATTAGCAAACACACCGTAAGCGCTAGTTAATTCCAAAGGAGTAACTTCGCCACCTCCTAGCACTAACGTTAAGCCGTAACGATTAGGATCAGTCAAACTAGTAATGCCCATATTTTGAGCGGTTTTTAATGAATCTCTTAAACCGGCCAAATAAAGCACTTTAACTGCTGGAATGTTGCGCGATTGGGCTAAGGCGTCTCTTAAACTAACTGGACCCAAATAAGCGTCATCGTAATTGACCGGCCGGTAGCATTCGTCCGGCTTGACCCCAGGGCGGGCTGGTAGGCTATCTGGGGTGCAACCGGTATTAAATTCCGTCGGCAGGTCGAAGACCACTGTCTCGGGAGTATAACCCTTGGCAAAAGCGGTGGCATAAACAAACGGTTTAAATGCCGATCCCGGCTGGCGGTGAGCCAAGGTGATATTGAAATTGCCCTCATTGGCGGTGTCAAAATAGTCGCGAGATCCAACCATCACCAAAATCTGGCCGGTTTTGGGGTCGACGGCGACTAAACCGGCGTTTTTGGCATTGTATTTGGTGGCATTTTCCGCTCCATAGCGGGCTACCACCTCCTCGGCCTTTTGCTGTAAATCCCAATCGAGAGTAGTGATGACTTTAAACCCGTGATTTTCTATCGCCTCCAAACCGTATTTTTCCTCCAAATAAGATTTAATGTAAAAGACAAAATGTGGTGCCTTGATCCCTTTCTCCGCCGGACGGCTGAAATTAACTTTTTCATTAATTGCTTGGTCATAAGTCGCCTGATCGATATAGCCCAAACCAAGCATTCTCTTGAGGACTAAATTTTTTCTAGCTTCTAATTTATCGCGATTATTGCCGAAAGGGGAATAAAAGGTGGGCGCTTGCGGTAAGGCGGCCAAATAAGCCGCCTCGGCTAAAGTAACTTGACTCGCCGGTTTTTTAAAAAACTCTTGAGCGGCCTCCTCGATGCCGTAGATATTGCCGCCGTAAGGCGTCTCATTCAAATAAAGACCCAAGATCTCATCTTTGCCCATCACTCGCTCTAACTTGAGGGCTAAAATCAGCTCTTTGATTTTGCGCGACCATTTTTTATCTTGGACCAACAAAGTGTTTTTAACCACTTGCTGGGTAATGGTGGAGCCGCCTTGATGTAGTGAGCCGGAAGCGATATCAACCAACAGGGCCCGTAAAATCGATAGCGGTCTAATTCCCCGATGGCTGTAGAACTTGTCATCTTCAATAGCAATTGTCGCTTGTTTGATCGTATCGGCAATTTGGTCAAAAGGTACCACCCTTCTTTTGATGTTGCCGTGGATGTCATAAAGGAGCACAGTGCCGGTCCGATCGTAAATCTTGGTCGACTGGCTGACCGTCCGTTCCTCAAAAAAGGTATTAAAATCGGGCAAAGGGAGAGTGGCTGCCCAAATAAAAACGCCTCCGCCCAAAAACAAAATCAGGCTGGCCAGCAAGGCGATTTTTTCCCGATAACTAAAGCGGGGGAGGCCCATATCGCCTTATACTAGCATATTTTGATGGGAGCTTAAGCTATGTTACAGTAAGTTAATTATGACTCTGCTTAAGCGCGGTGTTGAGAATTTGTACCCCAATGAAACTGATTTTGCTAAGCGTCTGGATGCCGGCCCACTCGCGATTTATCACGGTATTGACCCAACCGGACCAACTTTGCATTTAGGCCACCTCTCAATATTGTTAAAATTGCGCGATTTTCAGCAATTGGGCCACCAGATCACAATTTTAATCGGGGACTTTACCGCCATGATCGGCGATCCGACCGATAAGACAGCTACCAGGCAGCCGCTTAGCCGGGAACAGGTATTAGCCAATTGCGCTTTGTATCGGGGACAAATCGGGCGCATTTTGGACTTAAATCAGACTAAATTTGTGTACAACAGCGAGTGGCTGGGCCAGCTGACTCTCAAAGATTTTTTGGAGTTGGCCGCCCAATTTACCGTCAGCCAATTGTTGGAGCGCGATATGTTCGCCGAGCGGATTAAAAATGGCGCCCCCATCCATGTCCATGAGTTTATGTACCCTATGCTCCAAGGCTACGACTCGGTCGCCCTGGACACCGATTTGGAAATTGGCGGCAATGATCAGACTTTTAACATGTTGGCCGGGCGCGACTTGTTAAAGCGACAAGGTAAAGAAAAGTTGGTGATGAGTCTCAAGTTGTTGGCTGATCCCACGGGCAAAAAAATGGGCAAAACCGAGAACAATATGGTTGCTTTTGCCGATCAGCCGGACGAGGTGTACGGCAAAGTGATGAGCTGGAGCGATGAGATGATGCCGCTCGGTTTTGAGCTTTGCACTCGTGTCCCGGAGGAGGAAATAAAAACCATTTTAGCCGGCCACCCTCGCGATGCCAAAATGCGCTTAGCTTACGAGATTGCCGTTTTGCTCTCCGGCGAGTCCGCGGCCACCTCCGCTCAAAGTAAATTTGTGGAATTATTCCAAAACAAAGAGGCGGCCACAGACTTATTGGTTGTTAAAGCCGACGCTGGCTCGCTTTTAAGCGAGGTGGTGGCGCAGGCCGATTTAGTCGAGTCTAAGGCCGAATATCGGCGCCTACTGGAGGCCGGTGCCATTAAAAAGTGGCCCGCTGGCGAGGTGATTACTGATCCGCAATTTACACTAGATGCCGAGTTGACGATCAAGATCGGCAAGCACCGGTTTGTAAAAATAGAATTAAATTAAACTAAAAACCCCCGAGTTTATCGGGGGTTTTTAGTTGAACTTAAATTATTCCTCAACCTCGTCTAAATCGGCGTCAATTTCATCATCACTCTCTTCCTCGATATCAAAATCAACCCCGCCCTCTTTTTCAGGCGCCTCTTCAGTGTCGCCTAAGATTGGATCCAAATTATCATCCATATGATATTTTTTAACTTAATAAATAAACGACCAACTTACAAACGTGCTTATATTTGTAACATAGCCAAATTGTTTTGCAAGCCGGAGCTAATTAGTTTGTGGATAAGCAATCAGTGTGGCGAATGGGCCTGATGGGTTAAGGCAATGGCTATGGCGTCATACTCGTCGTCGTATTTTGGCTGGGTGGCTACGGCGATTAGTTTCGGCACCATAGTGGTTACTTGCTTTTTGTCGGCGGTGCCAAAACCAGTGATAGTCAATTTGATTTCCGAGGGGGCGTACTCAGCAACTGTGATGTCGTGTTGACCGGCCAAATACAAAATCATCCCTCTAACCTCGGCCACCTGGCCGGCCGTCTTTTGATTTTTACTGAAAAAAAGTTTTTCCAGGGCGATGTGCTCGGGGCGGTATTTTTTAATTATCTGTTCCAATGCGCGTCCGAGGGTGGCCAGGCGGCGGGCAAATGAATCTTTGGCGTTGCTGGTCAGGCAATTTGAGTAAAGCAGGGCAGGAGGGGGCGAGCCGATGACCGCCACACCCAACCGGTCATATCCCGGATCAATCCCCAAAATAACTTTTTTCATAATCGGCCTAAGTGCTGGTAGCCGCGGGTAGTGATCACTCGGCCGCGCGGCGTCCGCTCCAGTAATCCCAATTGAATTAAATAAGGCTCATGGACGTCCTGAATGGTGTCCTCCTCTTCTGATAGCGCAGTAGCCAAGGTGCCCACTCCCACCGGTCCGCCGCCAAATTTGTCGGCCAGAGTGGCCAAAAGTAGGCGATCGGCCGCCGACAGGCCCAAAGAGTCTAGCCCGAGCATAGCCAGACACTCATTGACCACCTCGCGGTCTAAAGTCTTTTTGCTTACTTGGGCAAAATCGCGGCAACGCTTGAGTAAATGATTGGCGATGCGGGGTGTACAGCGGCTCCGCTCGGCAATGGCTTGGGCCGCCTCGCCGGCCAGCTCAATGGCCAGCAAGCGGGCCGAGCGCTGGATAATGGTGGCAATTTCCTCCGGCTGGTACAGCTCCAGGCGGAAAGTGCCGCCGGAGAAGCGGGAGCGCAAGGGCGCTGATAGCAAGGCTAGGCGCGTAGTAGCGGCCACTAAAGTGAATGGGGGCAAATCAAGCTGGATGACGCGCGCGCCCGGCCCTTTACCTAAAATAATATTGAGCGAACCGGACTCCATTGCCGGGTATAAGACCTCCTCGATCAATTTATTAAGCCGGTGAACCTCGTCGATAAATAAAATGTCGCCCGGCGATAAATTGGTTAAAATTGAAGCCAAATCGCCCACCTTTTCGATCGCGGGACCGGAAGTGACTTTGATTTGAGCGCCCATCTCTTTGGCGATTAGGTGGGCGAGAGTGGTTTTGCCCAAGCCGGGCGGCCCGTAAAACAAGAGATGCTCCGGCGGGTGGCCGCGCTCCCGGGCGGCGTTGATGAGAATTTGCAAATTTTGCTTGATCGGCTCCTGACCGATATAATCACTCCACGCCGTCGGGCGCAGTGATTTGTCGAGATAATTATTATCGGTCGTCTCTCTTGACATATAATTTGTTTTATGCTAACATGGCAATAGTTTAAATCAAACCGAGAACCCTCTAAGCAATTGAGACGGCGACGTCTCGTACGGGTCTATCCGACAGGACGCTTTGGTTGCCCGCTTCGGCGGGCGTTACGAGGGCTATCCTGGGGGATTTTCCTAACTTTAATAGCACTATTGAAGGGGTTGCTTAGAGGGTTCTAAGTTTGATTTTAAAAGAACGGGGCATTAACGTCGATTACTCGGCCGAGTTCCGGCAAGGCGGTTACGCCGGCCAAAACTTTAAGGACGCCATCCTCGCGCATATCGAGCATTTTTTGCGGTTTGGCGGCCAAGACGATTTCCTTTTCACTCGGATTGGCGGTGGCCACTTGGGCGATGGCGTCATCCATCAAAATAGCCTCAAAGATGCCAATGCGGCCCTTGTAGCCGGTCTCGTGGCAAGCCTCGCAGCCGACGGGCGCCCATAATTTTATCGCCGGCGGATCAAACTCCGGCCGCTTGGCTTTGACGCCGGCCAACACCCGATTGATCAGCTCTGTTTGGGCGGGCTCGGGCGCCTGCTCTTTGCGGCATTTGAGGCAGAGTTTGCGCACCAAGCGCTGGGCGGCGGCCACCGTGAGCGACGAACTCATAATCTTGGGATTGATCCCTAAATCAATTAAACGGGGGATGGTGCCGGCGGCATTATTGGTGTGCAGGGTGGAGAGCACCAAGTGGCCGGTAAGGGCGGAATTGATGGCGATTTTGGCCGTCTCGGCGTCGCGGATCTCGCCGACCATGATTACGTCCGGGTCTTGGCGCAAGGCGGCGCGCAAACCGGAGAGGAAAGTGTACTTTTTGGCCCGATTGACTTGAGTTTGGCTCACGCCGTCCAAGTGGTACTCGATCGGATCCTCAATGGTGATGATTTTACTCTCCGGCGAATTGATCTCGCGCAAAAAGGCATACAGGGTGGTGGTTTTGCCGGAGCCGGTGGGGCCGGTCAGGAGGATGAGACCGTTAGGCTTTTTGATCTCGCGGCTAAAAATCTCAAATAATTGCGGCTCCATACCGAGCTCGGTAAAAGAAACGGCAATCGCCTTGGGATTTAGCACGCGCATCACAATCGTCTCGCCATAAGCGCCAGGCAAGACCGAGGTGCGGATCTCGATCTCCTCACCGCCGACCTTGATGCTAAAGCGGCCGTCCTGGGCGCTTTGGGTGATATTTAACTTTAGGCCGGACATCAACTTGATGCGCGAGCTTACTTGGCGGTAAACTTTGCTCTCAAAATGAGTGATGTCCTCTAAAACGCCGTCCAAGCGGTAGCGCAGGCGAATATCCGCCTCCTCCGGCTCCAGGTGGATATCGGAGGCCTCGGTGGCCAAAGCGCCGGCCAAAATAAGCTCGACAATGCCGGTAATACCACCCTCTTTGATCGTTTTTTCCGCCTCTTGGTCGAGGAGTTGTTTAACGTCCAGCAAATTTTTAATTTGCGGTAGCGACTCAGTGATCACCTCGTCGGAAATTTCAATTAAGCCGGCGGTGGCGCGCTCGGAGCGGGAGATCTCGCTGTAACGCTCCCAGGCGCGCTCGACGCCGATCTCGGAGGCCAAGTACAAGCTGATGGTGAAATTTTTTTGCTTCAAATCGTCCAAAATACCCTTTAACTTTTCATTATTGGGCGAGATGATGGCAAGCGACAATGTGCGACCGGTCAATTTAAAGGCGGCGATACCGGCGGCGCGAGCCTCGCTCTCGGGGATAAGGCGCAGAGCGTCGGTGTTGATGGCAGTTTGGGAAAGATCAAGATAAGGGAGATGATATTTCTCGGCCAATAACTGCGAGAGCTTCTCGGCCTCCTTAAGACGGAGATCGTCAACCCGCCGCAATTGGCTGTCATCGTTAAAGTTGGGCATTCTTTATATTGTATCGCAGAATCTCTCCTTATTCCTAGCACTAACCCCCAAACTGGCTAGTGCGTAACCTGGGGATAACCCCGTAAAGTGAGGACACCACGGGGCAAGCTTGACAAACAGGCTTGGTGGGTGTATAATGGGGGGTAGATACGACTGAAGGGTAATGGGCAATTGGGCCCAAGAATATAGGAGGGACGGAAATGAAGCACCTTGTGATTTTGGTTTTTGTGGCGCTGACGGCGGGTGGGTGCGCGAATTTGTACACTCAAAAGCCCGATGGCTCCATTGTGAGCATCAAGACGGGACAGGTGGTGTCGGTGCCCCATAACAATGGGGTGACGGTAAATACCACCTCGGCTGCTTTGACCCTGACCGGCGGGCAAGCTTTTGCGCCGGAGCAGGCGATTGAGGTCCTCGAAGTGAATAACGAGAGGATTGAGATCGAAACCGAGGCGGCGGTGGAGATCCATGAGGATGCTGCCAAGGCAGCCGCCGCGCGCCAACGGGCCTACGAACAGCGCCGGCGCGAACGCGAGCGGGAGCAAGCTAGGCTTGAACGCGATCGCGAACGGGCGAAGCAACGCCTGCGCGAGCAGCGTCTGGATGCTGCGGAAAATATCTCCAGGGATATAATCCGTGGTATCCAGCGGGCTCGGTCTAACCGCTGAAAAATTTATACGGGTGTCCGATGGTTGTAAAACCGGCGGACACCCTTTTGTGTTGTATAATAAATTTTACTGTGCAGTCACCAAAATTTTTAATCGTCGCCACTAGCTCGCTGTTGTTTTTGTTGTTGGTCTTGATTTATTTTTTCCCTAGGCAAGTAAACATTGTTTTAATCGGCTTAGATAAAACAGCCAATCAATTGGCGGCCGTTGTTTTGAGCCATAATTTTAAAACCACTGCTCAAATAAAGGCTAACTACCACGCTAAACCTAATAAAGTTCGGATTTTAATCGTCCCGGGGCATGAGCCTAATTTTGGCGGCGCCGAGTACCGCTCCTTAAAAGAGCGCGATATGGCGGTGGAGCTGGCCCAGTTTTTGCAAAAAATTCTGGAGCATAATCCGCACTATCAAGTATTTGTCACCCGCGACGATAAAGCGTGGAGTCCGGAGTTTGCGGCCTATTACCAAAATAATTGGGACGATATTGTCGAATGGCGGCGCCTGCTTCATGAGGAGTTTTCCCGGCTGGTTGCTCTTGGCTCAACCACCAGGACTTTTTCGACGGTAGTCCACAACGATGCGCCACCCGATGCGGCGGTCCGTCTGTACGGTTTGACTAAATGGTCTAATGAGAACAATATCGACATCGCCATCCACATCCATTTTAACGATTACAAGCGCTCCAATACTAATCGCCCGGGCGAGTATTCCGGTTTTGCGATTTATGTTCCGGCCAGCCAGTACGGCAACAGCGAGGCCACTAAAGCAGTAGCCGACAGTGTTTTTAAGCGTTTGGCTAAATATAATCCAGTCAGCAATCTTCCCGGAGAGGCGGTGGGGATTATCGACGAGCCGGAACTGATTGCTGTCGGGGTTAATAACGGCTCCGACGCTGCGAGTGTGCTGATCGAATACGGCTACATTTACGAGCCGCAATTCCAGGACCCGGCGCTCCGCAGTTCGGTGTTGAAGGATCTTGCTTTTCAAACCTATCTCGGCCTCGAGGACTTTTTTAATGAAAGTGAATTGGTTAAATCATACGGCACTTTGTTAATACCACACGATTGGGATAATTTTTTAACTAAAAGTCGTCCGGCGCCACTCGACGTTCTGGCTTTGCAGACCGCCTTAATTTTTGACGGCGTTTATCCACCCAATGGCAAAAGCAAAAACGATTGTGCCCGCACGGGCATTATCGGCCCCTGCACCAAGGCGTCGCTTGATATTTTCCAAAACAAATATGGCATTAACGGCGAGCGGGGCTTAGTCGGCGAACAAACAAAGGAAAAACTTAATCAGCTGTCTGTCAATTAACCATTTACCCTTTTGTTTTGTGTTAAGATTGGCGTATGCCTCTAATCAGCCGGAGTCCGGCCGACACAGCGGCCTTGGCCCGCCAAATTATCTCTCAGTTAAAGCCCGATCCGCGGCGGGCGACCACTGTCTTTTTGGTCGGCGATTTGGGCACCGGCAAAACCACTTTTACCCAAAGTTTGGCCCGCGCGCTCGGCCTTGATTTGCCGGTGACGAGCCCTACTTTTGTCATCCAAAAAACATACGAGATCGATCAGGCCGGCTGGCAAAAATTGATGCACGTCGACTGCTACCGCCTGGAGGATGGAGACGAGTTGACCAAATTGGGTTTTAGTGAGTGGTTGGCCAGCCCCAATACCTTGCTGGTGCTTGAGTGGCCGGAGCGGGTGGACGGCGTTTTGCCTGCGCCGGATTTGCAATTGGCGTTTAAATTTGTTGACGATAAAACGCGCGAAATTGATTATGACCAAAAAATCGGCCAATAAAACTAAAACAATGGTTTTGTTTGACGCCCATGCCATTTTGCATCGGGCCTATCACGCTCTGCCCGACTTTACCACCTCAAGCGGCGAGCCGACCGGGGCGCTCTATGGCTTGGCGGCGATGCTCATTAAAATTTTAGCCGAGCTTAAGCCCGACTACGTGGCGGCCTGTTACGACTTGGCGGCACCCACTTTTCGCAAGCAGATTTACGATGAGTACAAGGCCGGCCGGGTCAAGGCCGATCCCGCGCTGGTGGCCCAGCTGGAGCGCTCGCGCGAGATTTTTGCCGCTTTCGGGGTGCCGATTTACGATCAGCCGGGTTTTGAGGCCGACGATATCATCGGCACTATTGTCGCTGAGCTGGCTGGCGACAAAAACTTGAGAATTATCATCGCCTCGGGTGATATGGATACTATGCAGCTAGTCGCGGGCGAGCGGGTCCAAGTGTATACCTTAAAAAAGGGGATTAACGACACTATTTTGTACGACGAGGCCGAGGTGGTGTCGCGTTTCGGCTTTGCGCCCAAATATTTGCCGGACTACAAAGGCTTGCGAGGCGATCCGTCCGACAACATTATCGGCATTGCCGGTATTGGTGAGAAGACGGCCACCATTTTGATCCAAAAATTCGGCACCATCGAGGCGCTGTATCAGGCGCTTAAAAAAGATAAAAATGTGTTTAAAGAGCTAAAGTTAACTGACCGGATAATTAATTTACTGACTGAGGGTGAGGAGGAGGCGCTCTTTTCCAAAACCCTCGCCACGATCCGCCGTGATGCGCCGATCGAGTTTAAATTGCCGGAGCAAACTTGGCGCGAGAGTTTCGACCTGTCTCCGATCGAGGCGCTCTTTACCCAACTGGAGTTCAAAAGTTTATTGGCGCGCGTTAAAAGTTTGGTGGGCGTGCCGTTAGACCAAGCCCCGGATCAGCCGGCTGCCTCCCCGGCCGGCTGGCAAGAATTATCAATAATGCTGTGGCTTCTCGATTCAGAACAGACGACGCCAAGCTATGCGGATGTTTTGGAGTACACTAAAGCCGAGGATGTGGCAGCTGCCAAGAAAGTTTTGCTGGCTAAATTAAAACAAGCTGATTTGCTAAAAGTGTGGGAGGAGATTGAGGCGCCGCTTATGCCGATCATTAAGGCGGCGGAGATGCGCGGTATTTTAATTGATCGCGACCATTTTAAAAAATTATCCAAACATTATCATGAGGAGTTAAAAGCCCTTGAGACTAAAATCTACAAATTAGCCGGGGGCGAGTTTAATATCAACTCGCCCAAGCAGTTGGGGGAGGTCTTATTTGATCGTCTCGGTCTGGCGGTTAAAGGGCTTAAAAAAACAGCCGGCGGCGCCCGCTCCACCCGCGAGTCGGAGCTGCTTAAGCTCAAGGACAGCCACCCGATTATTAATGAGCTACTTGCGTACCGTGAGCTTGCTAAACTACTCGGCACTTACGTTGATCCGTTGCCCTTGTTGGCCGATGCCGCCGGGCGTCTCCACACCAAGCTTAATCAGGCTGGCGCCGCCACTGGCCGGATGTCCTCGCAAAATCCCGGACTCCAAAATGTCCCCACCCACGGTGAGCGCGGCGAGGAGATCAGGCGCGGTTTTGTGGCAGCGCCCGGCCACGAGTGGCTGGGCGCCGACTACTCACAAATCGAGATCAGGGTATTGGCCCAATTGTCTGGCGACCCAGCTTTAATTGAGATTTTTAACAAGGGCGAGGATGTCCACGCCGGGGTGGCTTCGCGTGTTTTTGGGGTGGCGCCCGAGGCGGTTACCAAAGAGATGCGCCGCCAGGCCAAAGTGATCAATTTCGGCATCATTTATGGCATGGGCATTAATGCCTTGCGGGCCAATTTGGGCGGCACGCGCGAGGAAGCCGAGCAATTTTACGACAACTATTTCCGCACCTTTCCACGGATCAGGCATTATTTTGACGAGGTAAAAAGTGATGCTTACCGTCAGGGCTTTACCGCCACTTACTTTGGCCGGCGGCGCCATTTGGCCGGTTTAAAGTCCAAATTGCCGTTTGTCCGCGCCGAGGCGGAGCGCATGGCAATGAACGCGCCCATCCAAGGCACGGCCGCCGACATTATTAAGCTGGCGATGATCCGTGCCGATCGGGCGCTCCGCCAAGCCGGCCTGCTTGAGCGGGCCCACCTGTTGCTACAAGTCCACGACGAATTGATTTATGAAGTGGAGGAGGGGGTGGTCGACCAAGTCGAGCCGATTATCCGCGAGGCGATGGAGGGAGTGTGGCGCGAGGCGGTGCCGCTTAAGGTGGAGACGGCGCGCGGCCTGACCTGGGCGGACTTAGGTTAAAACCGCTTTATCCTAATCACTCCTGTTTGCTTTTTTAACCCAAAGAGACTATAATCAGCCAAGGTCGAAAAAAGACTGTAAATACAAAGTATTTTAGACACTATATGAAAAATTTCATTATCGTTTTGGTTGTTTTGATCTTGGTAATCGGCGGTTTTGTTTGGTACCAAAACTCAGGTACCACCACTACTACCACCACGGATGACACCACCACAGGTACTGATACTAACACTGCTGGCACAGATACTACCGCCGGCACGACTACCAATACCGAGGCTACTAACTAAGCTCGCAGACTACCCCCGCACCAAGCGGGGGTTTTTTGTATTATACTGGCGCCATGGCCTCCAATACCGAGCAGTTGAGACAAATTAAAGAGGAGTTGCTGACTAATGTCTCCCTGCCGCTTTACGAGTATCGGCAGGCCAACCGCTATTTCCCGGTTATTGGCGAGGGTAATCACGAGGCCCGATTGGTGTGTGTGGGGGAGGCGCCCGGCGAGACCGAGGCCAAGACCGGACGACCTTTTTGTGGCCGGGCGGGCAAAATTTTAGACGAATTGTTTGGCTCCATCGGCTTAGATCGGCAAAAAGTGTATGTTACCAATTTAATCAAAGATCGCCCGCCGGCCAATCGCGACCCCTGGCCCCATGAGATCGAGGCTTATGGTCCCTACTTGGCCCAGCAATTGGCGATCATTAAGCCGCGAGTGGTGGCTACTTTGGGTCGCTTCTCACTGCGCTTTGTGTTGGAGTATGCCGGTATCGGCGAACCTTATCTCTCGCAGACGATCAGTAAATTGCACGGCCAAATCCTCGAAGGCCGGGCGCCTTACGGCCCGCTGACAGTGATCGCCTTGTATCACCCGGCGGCGGCGATTTACAATCAAGCACTCAAACCCACTTTACTGGCCGATTTTGCTAAAATAAAGCCGTATGTCGCTTAAATTAATCTCTTGGAATGTTAACGGCATCCGCGCCGCAGAGCGCAAGGGCTTTCTTGATTTTTTACAGCAAGGCAATTTTGATGTTGTCGGGGTCCAAGAGACCAAGGTTCATGATCCGGGCGTATTAAGCGAGGCGCTCCGGGCGCCGGCCGGCTATACCGCAGTGTGGAACAGTGCCACCGAGCGCAAAGGCTATAGTGGCGTGGCAGTGTTTAGCGCCGAGCAGCCTAAATTAGTAACTGATGATTTTGGTAAAACACTGCTCTCCACCGAGGGCCGGGTGCTTATGTGCGAGTATGCCGGCTTTACCTTACTTAACGTTTACTTCCCCAACGGCGGCGGGGAGGAGCATCGTTTAAAGTATAAGCTTGATTTTTTTGGCGAATTTTTGGCTTATATTAAAAAATTAAGGCAACAAGGCCATAAAATAATTTTTTGCGGCGACGTTAATGTGGCGCATCGCGAGATCGACTTGGCCCGGCCCAAAGAAAATGTAAACTCGATTGGCTTTTTACCCCAAGAGCGGGCTTGGCTTGATAAATTTGAGGAGGCCGGATTTGTGGACACTTTTCGTCACTTTAACCCCGAGACCGTTAAATACAGCTGGTGGGATATGAAGACGCGCGCCCGCGACCGCAATGTCGGCTGGCGCATTGATTACTTTTGGGTCGATAAAGCGTTATTGCCAAAAATCAAAGAGGCCTTTATTTTGGATCAAATTGAAGGCTCGGATCATGCACCGGTCGGTATTACGCTTGATTTATGATTTATTTAATTTACGGCTCGGATCGGGTGAGAGGACGAGCCAAAGTGCGCGGCTATTTGGCGGCGCTAAAAAAGAAGCATCCCGAGGCCAACACTTTTTATTTTGACGATGATAATTTTAACGGCGGCGAGCTGGCCTCTCTGGCCGAGAGCCAAGGACTGTTTTTTGGCAAATTTTTGGTAATACTCGAAGGGGTGCTGAATCATCAGGACTACGGGGAAAAAGTGGAGGAGTTGGTGCCCCAATTAGCCCAATCACCAAATTTGTTTGTCATCTGGGACGAGCTGGTGCCCAAAGCCCGTTTAGAAAAGCTAAAAAAATTAGCCGAAAAAGTCGAGGAGTTTAATGTGAAAGCCGAAGTAAAGAAAGAAGGTTTTAATATTTTTAGTGTTACTGACTCGATAGTAGCTCGGGATCGTCGGGCGGCCTGGCTTGCTCTCACCCAAGCACTACGCGCCGGTGTGCCGGCGGAAGAGGTGTTTTGGAAATGGTGGTGGCAATTAAAAACAATCAGGCTGGCGGCGGCCGACACTGCTGGTGCCCGCGCGACCCTCAAGCCTTTTGTCTACAACAAGGCACTGGCCGCCGGTCGACACTATCAAGGGGAGGAAGTGGTCGACAAAATCAGCACCCTCGCGGCGCTGTACCACCGCGCCCGCTTTGAGAGCAAAGACTTGGCCGACGAGCTTGAGTATTTCGCTTTGACACTTTAGTGTCCGCCCACCAGGATTCGAACCTGGGACCGTTTGCTTAAAAGGCAACTGCTCTACCGACTGAGCTATGGGCGGGTCGCCAAAAGAATACTAAAAAAAAGGCCAAAAGTCTATTACAATGGCCAGTCGAGCGCTATGGCGCCGGGGCCAAGGAGGAGGAGAGCGACTAAGACTACTAATTTAAGCAAGTGGTAACGATAGTGGAAATGGGCATGGCCCCGCCGCTTGGCCTGGACGATCTCAAACACCATCGCCAAAGCTAAAATCAGAGCCGCCCCCTGGGTGAGAAAGCCGGCCAACAAACCAAGACCAGCCACAATTTTGATTAAGGAGAGGGTTTTAACTTGCCCCCGCTTTAAACTGCCAACGCTGCCGTAAATGATCAATAAGGCAATGGCCACGCGGAGTAGGGCCGGCGCAAAAAAGGTATAGTCATATAAAGAGGGGAAAAGAGATAGCATATATGTTAGTGTAGCATTGTATGAGGCGGTCGTCACTCTCGCTTATCCTCCATAATGTTAGGAGCGCTCACAATGTGGGCGCCATCTTCCGCACCGCGGATGCCGCCGGTGTCGCTCGGATTTACCTCACCGGTTACACGCCGGCGCCACGCGATCGCTTTAATCGGCCGGTTAAAGAAATCGCCAAAACCGCTTTGGGGGCCGAAGCGACGGTACCTTGGGAGCAAGTTAAAGATATTACCGAATTAATTGCGCGCTTAAAAAGCGACGGTATAGCAGTGTGGGCATTAGAGCAAAATAAAAAATCCATTGATTATCGTACGGCTAAATTAGCTAAACCAACTGCTTTAATAGTGGGTAATGAGGTTGAGGGAGTAGAGGATAATATTTTAAATCTTTGCGACCAAATTATTTATATCCCGATGCAAGGCCAAAAAGAATCCCTAAACGTCTCCGTCGCCACTGGAGTAGCTGTTTTTAAACTTTTAGAATAAAATTAACTAATGGATAAGGATTTTAGTAACTGGCATCAAGAAAAAGGTCATCTACATCAAGATAAAGTTCGCCCCTTTTGCCACGAGCGGGAAGTTTGGTTTGCCTCAGTTGGTCTCAATATTGGTTTTGAGCAAGATGGTCGCGGTACTAAATTTCTCCGGCCAGTTGTTATACTTAAAAAATTTAATAACGAAGTTTGTTGGTGTTTGCCGTTAACTAAAAATCAAAAGAAGGGGAAATATTATTTTTCTTTTAAATTGGATAATCAAACTGTTAGTACGGTAATTTTATCTCAATTACGCCTAATTGATACCAAAAGATTGCAATATAAATTAGGAGATATAACCAAGGAGGATTTTGTTCGGATAAAAGAAAAGCTCAAAGGATTTCTCGCTTGAGCTTTTCTTAATTTACCCCTTGCGGGGAGGGCCGAAGCCATTTGTACTTACAGTATATACCCACTTTCCCAAAAGTCAAGTTATTTCTGGCATTTACTACAAAAGTGGGTGCCGCGGCCGTGGAAGCGGATTTTGGAGATGGGGGTGTGGCAGGCTTTGCAGGGGAGCCCCGCCCGGCCATAGACCTTAAGGTGGGGGACAAAGCCACCAGGCTTACCATTGGCTCTAACGTAATTACGAGCGGAGGTGCCTTTCTTTTGGATTGATAATTTTAATACGCTAATTATATTTTTATGCAAATTATTTTTCTCTTTCTCGGTTAGTGTCCCTACTAAGCGCGTCGGGAGCACGCGAGAGAGAAAGGCCGCCTCGTCGACGTAAATATTGCCCAAGCCGGCGATTAACGTCTGATCGAGTAAAAAAGTTTTAAGCGGGCGCTTGGGGTAACGAGCCAATAAGTCTTTAAATATATGCAAAGTAAATTGCCGCGAGAGCGGCTCTACGCCCGAGCGGGCGGTGAGTAAATGTAAGTCGGTGTGAGGCAAATGGCGCAACCAGCCAAATTTGCGCAAGTCGTTAAAATATAAAACCGAGACGTCGGTAAAGGTAAAAACGGCGCGAGTATATTTATTAGGTAAATTATCAAGACCGCCGGCCTGCGGATGGCCGCCCACCACTAATTTTTTATTATTTTTGTAAATCAATTGCCCGGTCATTTTTAAATGTATGGCCAAGAGCGTGCTGTTGCTAAAGTGGACTAGCAGCATTTTGGCGCGTCGTTCTATGTTTTTTATTTTTTGCCCCATTAGCTTTTTGCTAAAAGTTTGAGGTGAAAGCGGTAAAACCATTTTGGGCCAAGTTAAAATCACTCGCTTAATCGTTTTACCGATCAATGCTTTAGCCAGCTCGCGTTTAATGGTCTCGACCTCCGGCAGCTCGGGCATGCAAAATTTTAGTTAGTTCCTCACGGGCGATATTAGCATCACTCCAAGGGGTTTTACTACCCCCCGGGCCCATAATATAGGCGTCAGTGCCTTTGCCGGTAATGAGCACAGTGTCGCCGGTGCCGGCCTGGGCCAGGGCGGTCTTGATTGCCTCGCGGCGATCCATAATTATTTGGTAAATCGGCCGAGTAATGCCTCGGGCGACATCTTTAACGATTTGCTCCGGGTCCTCGTCGTAAGGATCCTCATTGGTGAGGATAATCGAGTCGCAGTAGCGCCCGGCCAGCTCACCCATCACCGGGCGCTTGCGGGCGTCGCGTCCGCCGCCGGTACCGCCCAAGACGCAAATCTTTTTACTGTCGCTAAACAGCTCATACACTTTTTGGAGCGAGTCGGCGGTGTGGGCGTAGTCCACAATGACGGTAAAATCTTGTTTGGCGGCCAGCGGCTCGGAGGCGGGCAAGGTGATGCGCTCCAGGCGCCCTGGGATGCCGTTAAACTTTTCCAAAGTGCGCTTGATCACCTCGGGGCTGGCGCCGTAATAATCGGCTACTGTAATGGCGGCGGCGATATTGCTTAAATTAAATAAGCCGGCGAGGGGGGAATTAATGGTTTGTCCGCGCCAGGTAAGCTCGAGGCGATCGCTAAACACTTGATAGGGCGCTACATCTCGGAGACTAAAAGTGATTTTATTTACCTTGAGTTTAGTCGAAGGGTTTGGTAAGTCTAAAAAATGTTTAGATTCCGGGTCGTCGCTATTGGCAATCAAAGCGCGCTTGAGCTTGCTTGATTTGATTAGCGAGCGAGCCAGGGTCAGTTTGGCCTCGCGATAATTTTCATAAGAGCCGTGCGACTCAATGTGCTCGGGCGTGAGATTGAGAAAAACAAAAGTGTCTAAAAATAAAAACAAGTGGCGATACTGCCGGGCGCCCTCGGAGGTCATCTCGATAACGGCGTACTCGCAGCCGGCGTTTACAGCGCGGCGCAAAAAGCGCTGGAGGTAAAAGCGCCCGGGCATGGTCATCTTAAGTCGGTTAGGCTCCTCCTCGCCGGCGATATTAAAGCGGATAGTGGAGGCGGTGGCGACGCGATAACCCTGCTCTTTAAGCAGGGCGCCGACAAGCTCCACAGTACTCGACTTGCCTTTGGTGCCAGTAATGCCGATAACCGTGAGCTTGCGCGCGGGGAAGCGGTAAATAAGCGCCGCTAAAGTGATCAGGCCGCGATGATAAAGCGGCCGGAGATAATTAAGCAGTCGATAGGGGATGTATTTTTTTAGTTTAGTTAGCATTGGTTTATGAGCGACCTAAGCGCTTGATGGCCGCTTTAATAAGCTCCCCGGAGTCGTTGTGCTCTCCAGCTACAGCCTTGAGAGCCTCGCGGGCCTCTTTAAGCGAGTAGCCGAGCGAGCGCAGGGCCTCCAGAGCCTCCGTCTCGCCGGCGGTGACCTGCTCGCTCTCGGGCAAAGTGTCTAGTTTGTCGCGGAGTTCTAAAATAATTTTTTCGGCACTCTTGCGGCCAATTCCCGAGACTTGGGTGAGATACTCGGTATTGCCCGAGCCAACGGCGCGGCGCAGGGTCTCGGGTGGGGCGAGTGACAATATCGCCAAAGCGCTTTTGGGCCCGATGCCCGAGATGCCGATTAATAGCTCAAAAAAGTTAAGTTCCTCATGGTTGGTAAAGCCGTATAAGTCGAGTACGTCCTCGCGCACTACCAAATGGGTAAAGAGGGAGAGAGTGGTGCCGATTTTAGCGTGATTTAAGGTGCCGGCGGTGGCCGCCACCTTGTAGCCCACGCCGCCCACCTCAAGGATAAGGCGCCGCTCGTCTTTATGGGTAATGGTGCCGCTTAAGGTGCCGATCATTGGGCTTATCATAGCAAAGTTTGCGTCAGGGGGCGACGTATGGTACATTTGGCGGTACTTATGCCGATAATCAAATCAGCCAAAAAAGCCTTAAGGAGCTCCAAGCGCAAGCGTGCCCAAAATGACAAGCGCCGCGAGGCAATGCGCGAGGCCATCCGCGCTGTTAAAAAAGTTAATGATGCCCAAGCCTTGGCCGCCGCTTACCAGGCGATTGATAAGGCCGCGGGGCGCGGTGTGATCAAAAAAAATGCCGCCGCCCGCAAAAAGTCTCGCTTGGTGGCGGCGCTCAAAAAGGCGTCTCAAAAATAGAGTATACTAAATAGACTCCTCTCGTAGTTCCCGCCGACGCCAGGCTAAGGCGGGCAGGCAACGGATACCCGCCCGTACCGAACGGTACGTTCGGGCGGGGAACGCAAGCTTTCGGAGGTAAGATTAAAAAATAAAGTTTCTAATATCCTCTCGTAGTTCAACGGATAGAACGCAAGCTTGCGGAGCTTGTAATGTAGGTTCGATTCCTGCCGAGAGGACCACGTAAAAACACTACGTGTTCACGTGGCGCGGCCACAGGGAACCGAGTGTTTTAAGTGACTCGTGATAAAATTACAACGGTCCATTTTATTTTACGAGTTTTACTCTAATGTGTGTAGGGCGAGATTCCTGCCAATAGGACAAAACCAAAAAAGAAAAGGCTGTCTGGGAATGCTAGACAGCCTTTTGGGCGCTTGACGCTTATCTTACAATGGCTCAACCGCAAATGGTCCGAAGCACAAATATTCCTCCACCAAATCGTCGAACAAGTTTAATGCTTTACGAAAGGTGTCCAATTTAACATCTTCAATCTCGATCTCGATCGCAAAGCGGTAATTACCGTCATTGTTATGGACTGAATGCACATGCATCAAATTGAGCGAGGCTAAGCTAAAGGGCATTAGTGCTTGGACTAATGCGCCCGGACGGTGCGGCAAACTAAAGACTAACAAAGCTCGGTTTTGACAACCTATCCTAGCTTGATGGTTAATTGGACCAAGGAGAAAAAAGGTGGTTACCGCTTTTTTATCCTCACAGCCTTCAGCCAGAATTTTGAGTCCGTAATGCTTGGCAGCGCGACGTGGTCCCAAAGCGGCGGCCCGGGCATAACTTTCTTCTTCAGCGATCAATCTGGCCGCCTCGCCGTTACTGGAGCACTCCTGGATCGGGAAAGCCCAAGTTGTTAATTGAGAACGACAAGGTTGTAAGGCTTTGGGATGAGCGAGTAGCAGTTTGATTTCTCCTAGTTCAACCTCCGGTCTTGTCATCAAGCAAAAACTAATCGGTTTTTTGACTGCACCGATAATCTTGAATGGCAGATGGTCTGTTGCACGATAATCGCTCAGTAAATCAATGAATGGTTCCAATGATTCATCGACCCTCCCACCGGCCAAAGTTTCCATGGCGACAGCGCCATAACCGCCGCGATCGCAGATCATGGGGACAATCTCGCGATTACTTTTGACTGGTGTTACTGGAAACAATGGATTGTCTGAAGTTGGTGCTCTAAAAATCTGGGCCAAATTGTCGTACGCCTCGTGGGAAAAGGTGGTGTGTAAAGGGCCTAAAAAAGTAATATTCACAACGCGTCTCCTTTTTGCGGTTGAGTTAACAAAGACCTGAAAACGAGCACTTCATCAGCACCTTACAATACTAACCATATTTTGGCAATCAAAAGACAAATTGAGGGCCGCTCGAAAATTTTCGAGCGGCCCCTGGTGGCTACAAAACAACTAACTTATCTGTCGGTAGCCACATTTGACCAAAAGTTGTTGTTGGCCAATCTGGACTAGATCGTTGGGGTACAGCTCTTGGCGATGCCCCGGCTCCAACTTTTTGTCGTTAACGAATGTGCCGTTTTTGCTCTCAACATCTCGTATGGTCATACGCCCGTCGGCGTGGATGGTCAATATGGCGTGTATCCTCGATATTTGAATATCCTCGGATAACCAAAAGATGTCGCACAATCGACCGATCGCATAGGTCCCAGGAGCAAACACCAACTCCTGGCTTTGATCCGTTGTGATTAAGAGGAACTTGGCGAACTGCCAGACATGTTCTTCTTCATCGTTCTCGATGACCGCTTCATTAGTGGTCATCAATGATCCTTGAGCGGCCAAAATACCATTACCAATTGTTGCTACACGAGACACAGGATAGATATCCAAAGCCCTGTCTACCATCTCGGTTCGATCGACATTATTCATAAGCTACCCTCCATAGGTTGGGTTCACTTCACGGTATTATTAAGAGCTCCTGTTTATTGTTATACACCCATTGGGTATATTTGTCAATCTAAACCCTTAGCCAATCGGTAAAGTGGTCGGTGAGAGTAGGGGTGTACTCCACCTCAGGTAAAAAGCGCTTAAGGTAAGCGCGGATCTCATCGGCCGGTGCATCACCCAGCGGGATCGAGACATGAGGCAAGATCAGGCGCTCGGAGTGGATCATCAACTGCGGACCATCCTCGCGCTCCAAGATCCAAAACGACTTTAAGTTTTTATACAAATACAATTCCTTTTCCACTTGGATGCCGCGGCCGTCAACGCTCACTTTAACAATCTCCGGCTCGCGCCCGCCGTAAAAAACAAGCATCCCCGTGCTCAAGAGCAAAATTACTGCCAGCAGGTAATTGGCAAACCACAAAGACAAAACAATACCCACCACGCCGGCTGTCCCCACCAACCAAAACCAGTCGGGGGTTTTGTCGTAATAGTCGTACTCGTAGGCTTGCCACTCAAATGTCGCGGCCATAGTCTTTTTATTCTACCACGATTTTGGCGCCAATGCTGTTTAGCCGCTTGGCAATCTCCTCATAGCCGCGGTTAATCGAGTAAACGTTGCGTAAAATGGAGTCGCCGGAGGCCGCGAGCATCGCGATCAAAATGATCATCGCCGGCCGGAGCGCCGGCGGGCAGACCACCTGGGCGCCGCGCAGCTTAGTGGGGCCGGTAATAAACACCCGGTGCGGATCGGCGAGCGTTACTTGAGCACCAAGCTTATTTAACTCAGTAAAGTAAATGGCGCGATTTTCCCACATCCAGTCGTGGATCATGGTGGTGCCGGCCGCTTGGGTGGCGATAGGCGCAAAAAAGGGCAAATTGTCGCTGTTGATGCCGGGGTAGGGCAGGGCGTGGATTTTGTCGTGCGGGGCTTTGAGTTTGGATGGCCGGACGGTAATATCCACCAGCTTGGTCCGGCCATTGGCGGCGTAATAAATTTTGGACTGGCTGTATTTGAGGCCCATCTTTTTTAATTTAAATAATTCGAGCTTTAAAAAGTCGATTGGGCAGCGGGTAATGGTGAGAGTGGAGTGGGTGGTCACCGCCGCCGCCAAAAACATCATCGACTCGATCGGATCCTCGCTGTTGGTGTGCTCGATCGGTTTATTGATTTCCTTAAGGCCGTGGACTACTAAATTAGTGGTGCCAATACCCTCGATTTTGACCCCAAGCGCTTCGAGGAAAAAGCACACCTCCTGCACCTGGTAATTGGGCGGGGCAAAAGCGATACTGGTTTTGCCGGGGATCAGGGCGGCGGCAAGTAGGGCATTGATGGCGCCGGTGTCGCTAGCCTCATAGAGGACCAAATCGGCCGGCTTTAATTTACTACTGGTCACGGCGTAATAATTTTCTTTAGTCACAATTTTTACTCCCATCAGCTCTAGGGCGAAGCGGTGAGCGTTGATGGTGCGCTCACCCATTTTGCAGCCGCCGGCATGTGGCAGCTTAAAACGGGGCAAGAGGTGAATGAGCGGCCCCAACAGCATTAGCACCGAGCGGGTGCGCCCGCCGGCCGCCAAATCCATACGGTTCATTTTTAATTTAGCGGGCGGTTTAATAACTACCGTGTTGTCATTTGTCCAACTAACATTTACGCCGATACTTTGCAGGACTTCAATTAAGCGGTATACCTCCTCGATGCGGGGTATGCCGTGGAGGGTGGTGGCGGCCCGATTAAGGAGCGAGGCCGAGAGGAGGCCTAAAGCGCCGTTTTTAGAGGAATTGGTTTTAATCGTGCCGCTTAACTTGCGGCCACCGCTGATTTTAAAATCCAAAGCTTGGTGATTGGCTGGCATCGCGGTTATTATAGCAAATATGCCGGAGTCGCTGGCCCAACACACCACTTTTAAACTAGGCGGGGAGCCTGGGCGCTGGTTTACCATTACGGCGCTCCAGGATATACCGGCGGCTCTCGCCGCCGCAGAGCAGGCCGGGCTTGGCTGGCAGGTGCTGGGTGGCGGCTCCAACACTATTTTTGCCGGCGGCGAGGCCAAGCTGGCGATTTTAAAAATGGAATTAAAAGGGAGAGAAATAGTAAATGAGACCAAAGAGTCCGTTTTAATTAAAGCGGCCGCGGGTGAGGATTGGGACGAGTTGGTGGCTTGGACCACCAAGCAAGATTTATTGGGTATCGAATCATTATCGCTTATCCCGGGCACAGTGGGGGCGACACCAGTGCAAAACGTCGGCGCTTACCAGCAGGAGGTGGCCGAGACTATTACGGCAGTTGAGGTGTATGACGTGGTGGCGCAAAAGTTTACGACTTTAGCCAATCAAGATTGCCAATTTGCTTATCGCGACAGTTTATTTAAACGCGAGTCCGGGCGCTATGTTATCGTGAGCGTAACTTACGCCTTAAAGAGAGGTGAGGCTGGGCTGGCCGCTAAAACCCGCGCCGAGGTGATCAAATTAAGGCAAAGCAAATTACTGGACCCTAAAGTGGTGCCTAATGTCGGCTCGTTTTTTAAAAATCCGATTGTGTCTAAAGAGATCGGGGAGAAGTTAAAAGAAAAATATTTAGAAATGCCGCTTTATTTAGTAGATGAAGATAAAGTTAAATTATCCGCCGGGTGGCTGATCGAGCAGGCCGGTTTAAAAGGCTACAAAAAAGGCGCGTTTGCCGTTGCCGACAAACACGCTCTAGTTTTGACTCACACTGGCGGTGGTACTACTCCCGATCTCCTCGCACTTGTCGCCGAAGTTAAAGCGAGAGTTGAGGAGCGATTTGGAGTTCGGCTTGAACTTGAGCCAATTTTGGTGGCATAAAACTTCCCATTTCATCGGCATCTACCTCTTGAATTAATACGCCGATGACGGAAAACTTGTTAAGCCGAAGGGGATCGCCGGTAACCGATTTGGCAATCAGTATCTCCTTAGGCCTAACCAGTGCCACAATTCGACTGTCTTGCTCTATGCAAAACACTTCTCCGGTCGCCAGGCCAAGAGCGATATTAGCCAGATCAACCGGCCCAATGTCGCCGCCACCCACGACCCAGTCATCCTGATTGCGCCAGACCGTGCCTCGCCAAAAAACAATTTCGCCCGGCTGGGCTTGATTGTTTTGGCTCAATCCTAAATTTTTTAAGTTCATCTCTTACCCTCCAGTTGTGTCCCAGTTTCTATTCCGACATTATCATTTTTTCCCAAAAAGTCAAAAATAAAAACTCGACCCTAAGACGGTTTTTGTGATAGGGTAGTAGTTACTGGAGGAGTGGCAGAGTGGTCTATCGCGCCTGTCTTGAAAACAGGAGTCTCGCAAGGGACCGTGAGTTCGAATCTCACCTCCTCCGCCAAGTTTCTACTTCTTCTCTTTGCCGGCGGTGAGGAGGTAAATAATTTCCAAAATGCCGAGAGTGTTGACGATAAGCATTACCACAAACCACACTTTTTGGGTTTTGCGGGCTGCGCGCCATAAGGCAAAGCCTTTTAAGATTAGAGAGATAACCGATAAGACGATGATCAAAGTAATTAAGCCGGTGCCAAAGGCGCCGATCATCATCCCGACCATTTGATTATTAAGATTAGTAAAATTGCCAATTTGACTCGAAAAATTTTGCCACATCATATTTAGTAGTATAGCATAAGATAATATGCGTATCTTAGGTGTGGATTACGGCAGTAAGCGGGTGGGCCTGGCGCTCTCTGATCCTCAGGCTAATTTGGCTTACCCGCACTCGGTGGTGCCGGCCGACAAGGTCGCCGCTGTTATTATTAAGCTCTGCGAGACCGAGGGGGTGGACACCGTAGTCCTAGGTGAGTCTAAAGATTATAAAGGCAATGACAACGCCATTGCGCCGGCAATTAAACAGTTGGCGGAGGAGCTTAAGGCCGCAGCACTCGAGGTGGTGCTTGAGCCCGAGGTGTTAACGAGCGCCGCCGCCGCTCGTGCCGGCGGGGCGCCGGCGGAGCTTGATGCCCGTGCCGCCGCCCTGATCCTCCAAAGTTATCTCGATCGCCAACATCGCGCTTAATCTCCGGGCACTTCCGCGATATAATAAGTAGTGATGTCGTTTTATGCTCCCAGCCAATGGTGGTTAAAATTTTTTCCGGTGCCGCGCATGTTGTTGCCGGCACAAGCTGGTGTTGATATCTCAGACCGCTCGATTAAAGCGATGGTTATCTCAAGTGGCCCCAAAGGCATCAAGGTCTCGGCCCATGGCGAGAAGATGTTGCCGATCGGCACCATCGAGGCGGGGATTATTAAAAATCGCGAAGTGTTGGAGAAAACGCTCGCCCTCCTTAAAGAGGAGCTCTCACTTAGCCGGGTTTACGCCTCTTTGCCTGAGGATCAGGCCTACATTTTTCGCCTCTCTTTGCCGCCGATGCGCCGGGCCGAGGTCCGAGCGGCAGTGGAGCTCCGTTTAGAGGAGTATGTGCCGCTTAAGCCGGAGGATACTATTTTTGATTACGAGATTTTGACCGGGGCGCCGCAGGGCGAGGTGGCGCGCGAGGTCCAAGTAACCGCTTTGCCTCGGGCGGTGGTGGCCGAGTATAGCGCCGTTTTTGCCGCCGCCGGCATTATTGTCGAGGGGTTTGAGATTGAGGCGGCGGCGCTGGCTCGGGCCTTTATCCCGCGTCACTCGGCCGAGACGGTAATGATTGCCGATATCGGTCGTATCCATACCGGATTTGTTATTGCCGCCGCCGGCCGAGTAATGTTCTCCTCCACTATTCACAATTTTGGCGGCGAGGCTATTACCCGCAATGTGGCGCGAGCGCTTAAGGTGCCAATGGAGGAGGCCGAGCAGATCAAGATCAGTCAGGGGCTTAACCGCTCGGCCAACAACAAAGATTTGTTTTTTGCTTTAATTGCCGTGCTCTCGGCGCTTAAAGACGAGATTAATCGCCGCTATCTCTACTGGCAGCGCGACCGTGATGATCGCGAACTTTTCCCTTACCCGATTAGGCGACTAGTTTTAGTCGGCGGCCAGTCCACCTTAAACGGCTTAACCGAGTATATCGGCGCTCATTTGGATTTGCCGATCAGTGTTGGTGATCCGTGGATTAACACCGCCTATGCCGGATCCTTGCCGCCACTTGACCGGGCCAATGCTCTCCGTTTTGGCACGGCGCTTGGGTTGGCGCTGCGAGGCGCTCTGCCTTTTATCACTTATGATTAATTTATTGCCGCCGGAGGAGATTTTAGCCAATAAGGCCCGCTATTTTAAAACGGCGTGGTCGGTTAGCTTGTGGCTTTTAATCGCCATTATCGGCATCTCGGCCGTTTTGCTGGCCGGGCTGTGGGGGGTTTTAACGATCAAGCTTAACGCTTTGGAGGCGAGCTTGGCCGCCTCGCGCCAGAGCGCCCAAGGACAGGCGCTCGGAGAGGCCGAGGCCGAGGCGCGAGTATTAAAACAGCAATTGGCTCGCGCCTCGGCGTGGCGTGGTGAGGGTAGCGGAGCCAAACCGAGCGCACTTTTGGGCGCCGCTCTGGATCGCCCCCGTGGTGCGTACCTACAGGTTTTTGAGTACGGTGCCAATGAGGGCGAGGTTGCCCTCCGCCTCGAGGGTATTGCCGAGACACGCGCCGCATTACTGGCTTACGAGAAGCGGCTAAGAGCCAAAGCCGATTTTAGCTTGGTGGAGTCGCCATTATCCAACTTTATTACTGCCTCGTATGCCGAGTTTGCTTTAACCCTCAAGGTTGCCACCAGCACCAAGCAATTATGAAAAATTTTTGGCTTACCATCCCGATTGGGACTATTTTGATCACAATAGCGCTGGCCGCCGGCTGGTTTTACTTATGGTTTTTGGTCTCGGACACTTTAGACCGAGTAATTGCCGCCGAGACGGAGGCGGCCTCGCTCTCGCGACGGCAAAACAATATCTCCCAATTAAAAACCGTTTTAGCTGAGACGGCCGACCAGCGTCGGGTAGTGGCAGGGCTTTTTATCACCCCAGAGCAAATTGTGCCGCTCATCGAGTCGCTTGAGCGCGAGGCGGGGCGCTTAGGGGCATCGCTGGCAATTAACCAAGCAGAGACCGGCCAAGAGCATTTGACTTTGGCGCTTACGGCTACCGGCTCATTTGGTGCCTTGAGCCAACTGCTGGTTTTTGTGGAGAATTTGCCTTATCTCACGCGGCTGGAGTCGGTGACGCTCGGGCAGGGAGCGCCGGGCGAGGATTCGGCTGGCCAATGGACGCTGCGCCTCGTTATTTTAATCGCCTCATTTGATAATTTATGAAAATAAATTTGCCTACCAAATGGTTAAAGCCCGATACCGATCCGCTGCGCTTTAAGCCCAAGCCGGCGCGTTTGTGGCTTATCTTATGCTGGCTGGGGCTAGGCCTTATCGGTATTTTAATCGTGGCACACACTATTTTATTTATTCTCTGGAGTGAGCCGATCGCCGAGGAGACCATTTTAGAGGATGTGGCCGACCGACATCAAGTAAATGTTAAGTTGCTCGAGCAAGTAGCGGCGCGCGAGGCGGAAGAGCGCCAAGCCAGCACCACTCCTATCTTGGCCGACCCGGGCCTACCTGCCTCACTCCGGGCCAAATTAGGTGAGTAAAAAGTGGGCGATGAGGGACTCGAACCCCCGACCTTTCCGGTGTAAACGGATTGCTCTACCAA
>CAZZPK010000001.1:132832-151405 GCA_964655995.1 uncultured Candidatus Saccharibacteria bacterium | reverse complement strand
CCGGCTTTGGGGTAAACATCGAGTCGGCCTTGATTTAAAAATTGCTTAAAAATTTGGCCGAACTGGGCATCCAAACCAGCGAGCACCTCACCTACCAGCTTAACTGTTGCCGGCCAAAGGTAAGTGGTGGTCGTAGCGCCAACCGGCACATTGCGCTCGTGGTATTTTAATTTTTTAACTCCGAGCAAGCGGGCCTTGAGCCGGTAGTAGCGCTGGGAAATTTTAAAGTTGGCAGCAACGGCCTTAAGAAGGGCGTCGACTGCCGCCGACTCGATGTCATCGCTTAAATGGCGGGCAGCATCCGGCCGAGTAAAGCCGCGGAGCTCGTCATTTACTTTTTTATCTTCCAAGAGCGCATTGAGCTCATGCTCCGCCACGGGGGCCAAGCGCATCATAATCTCGTTAAAAGCGTTAGCCGCGCTCTCCCGCACCGCCTTTTTACGATTAGACATCAGTGAGCCGATTACCGAGAGCGGCTGGCGCGACTTTTTGCCCTGCGGAGTGAGTACCACCGCCGTCTCGGCAGCCAAAAAGGCCGAGGTCATATCGGCCCAGCGCTCGTGAGCGCTCGCCGACTTAAGCGCCAAAATGCGCTCCTCAGGCTCCGAGAGCGTGTGGCGGCCGGCGGCAAAAAGCCGCCGCAAAAAATGGCGGTAGGGCTTGAGCGCCCCAGACATAAGCAGCCGCTCCTGCTCGTCTGGATCGATTTTGGACAGCCGATTGGTAAAAAATTCAAGCTCGGTCGCCACCGCTACCGCCACATCGCGGACTTTGGTTTTAAGGGCCTTAAGTTGATTATTGTTCTCATCTTGAGAGAGGCGGAGTGAGAGGTAAAAGCCGGCTCGACCGGAGGTGGAGAGCTCCCTGGCCCAAGCCTCGTACTCATCAAGCGCTTGGCGCAAAATTTTAGCGTCGGCCAACCAGTCATTGCGACCGCGCCAGCGCTCAGCCAAGGCGAGCCCGGCCGTTTTAAGCTTAACCAAATCCTGCTTCAACTTAGGATCGGTGTCGCTTTTGTAGAGGGGTGTTAAATCCCACTGGTTTTTAGCCTTCATGACCCCGCTAGTATACCATCTACCCCAAAGCTTGACAAAATACCCTTAATCTGCTAGGATAAGGGTTGTAATAAGGATGGATTTAAGGCGTCATTAAACATACAGAAGGAGGAGAGATATGGTCATACAGTGTTGTAAGTGCAAAAAAATAAAGACGCGAGATGGCTGGGTCAGAACTGACCAAGTCGTCGAAGGGAGTCACACGTATTGCCCGTCATGCCTGGTGACGGCAAAAGCGGAAATCAAGGAGTTCCAAAACCAACAAGGGAAGGAACTCCGCGGCACAGGGAACAAAATGACGAGGTTGGCCGTGTAGCCCGCGGTCGCCACCCACATAGCCGAGCACTCTACGAGTGCTCGGTATTTTTTTGTTATAATAAAACAATGCTTTCAAGCGAAAAAATAAATTATTTAAAAAGTGAGTTAGCCCAAGAGAGTAAAGTGCTAGGCCATGAGGCTAAAGAGCGGACCTTAGGTTACATTACCGCCGCTTTAGGCTTAATTGCCGGCCTAGCCTGGAATGATGCCATCAAGGCTATTATTGACTACTGGATCCCCCTGGGCGGCGGCGTCGTTTGGGCCAAACTGGGCTATGCCGTAATCGTCACTATTATTGTAGTAGTGGCCACCGTTTATCTCGCCCGCTTTTTAGATAAAAAATAAAAGAGGGCTATTTGCCCCCCAGTGGAAAAATTGAGCGGAATTCTTTAGTCCATGATTCCAACTCCTTTCTTGCTGACTCCTCAATCGGTAATATGGGGCGCTTGCGACGACCCAAACAAGGGCATCCCAAGAACATCTCTTTACCGTCAAACAACCCTCTGACTTTGAGCCGGCCACATGTCCGGCAAGAATTCTTAACCACTAGCGCACTGCCGTCACACATTTGTAATCCTCCCAATCTGCCATATAATGTAGCAGTTAATAAACTTATGTCCAATACTATCCCCTACGACGATTTTGCACGCTCCGAGCTCAAAATTGTCCACATCAAAACGGCCGAGCGTGTGGAGGGCTCGGAAAAATTGTTGAAAATAATCGTTGACGATGGCTCCGGTACCGATCGCCAAATTATCTCCGGGATTGGCAAATTTTACGACCCGGCCGACTTACCCGGCAAACAAATCGTAATCGTCGCCAATTTAGAGCCGCGGACGCTAATGGGACTTGAGAGCAACGGCATGCTCCTGGCCGCCTCTGGTGAAGAGTCATTGGCTCTGCTTATCCCGGACAAGCCCCTTCCCCCCGGCTGCAATATCAGGTAAGATAGTCAGATATGGAAAATAATGACACCCAAAACAATAACGTTAACTACGCAGTTCCAGTCAGTATTCTAATTGTAGGCGCACTAATTGCCGGGGCGATTTACTTTGGCCCCGGGGCCGGAGCCAATCGAGAGGACTTAGCCGCCGCCACCGCTTTAAGCAGTACCGAGGTGGATCCGGTAACGAGCGCCGATCATATCCGCGGCGACATTAATGCTCCGGTAAAAATTATTGAATATTCCGACTTGGAGTGCCCCTTTTGCAAACGCTTCCACTTTACAATGAAAGAAGTTTTGGCCAAATATGGCAACAAAGTAGCTTGGGTTTACCGCCACTATCCAATCGACTCTCTGCATGAGAAGGCGCGCGCCGAGGCCGTAGCCAGTGAGTGTGCCGCTAGCCTGGGCGGCGAGGAGGCCTTTTGGCAATTTATCGACAAACTATTTGAGATTACTCCCGGCAATGATGGCCTAGACGCGACCGAGCTGCCTAAAATTGCCGCTGAATTAAAACTTGATGTTACTAAATTTAACGAGTGTTTAACCAGCGGCCAGTTTGACGCTAAAGTCGAGGCCGGCGTACAGAGCGCCCTTAAAGCCGGCGCCCAAGGCACCCCCTACCCGATTGTCTTGGGCCCTGACGGGCAAATGGTTGTCCTCCCCGGCGCCGTCCCCCTCTCCGACGTCTCCTCCGCTATCGATAAGATGCTGAAGTAATTTAATACCCCATCAATCTCTTGGCTTTGTCGTGTTGGCGGATTTTGTCGTGGGCTTTGGCCTCGATTTGGCGGATGCGCTCGCGAGTGACGCCAAACTCCTTACCCACCTCTTCCAGGGTGCGCATCACGCCATCGCGCAAGCCGTGACGCATCTCTAAAATCCGACGCTCTTTAAGCGAGAGATCCGATAAAATCTCCTCAATTTGATCCCGTAAAATCCGACGCGAGACGTCCTGATCCGGCGAGGCGATTTTGTCATCGGCAATAAATTCGCCCAAGCTCGACTTTTCATCATCATCGTCAGTGGGGCGGTCAAGCGAGGCCGTGCTTTGATCAATCTTTTCAATCGTGTGCACCTTCTCTACATCCACGCCCATTTCCGTGGCAATCTCACTCGGTAATGGGTCACGGCCCAAGTCTTGGGAGAGACGGCGATAAACTTGTTTATACTTGGCAATGGTCTCCACCATGTGCACCGGGATACGGATAGTGCGCGACTGGTCGGCGAGCGCCCGCGTTACCGCCTGGCGTATCCACCAGGTGGCGTAAGTGGAGAATTTGTAACCCTTGCGCCAATCAAATTTCTCCACCGCTTTAAAGAGGCCCAAGTTACCTTCTTGAATTAAGTCGAGCAAAGTTAAGTCGCTCGAGCGGCCGATATATTTTTTAGCGATCGAGACCACGAGGCGCAAGTTGGCATTGGCTAGCGCCTTTTTGGCATCCTCATCGCCTTCTAAAATCTTTTTAGCCAACTCTTTTTCCTCCTGACCGTTTAACAGTTTATGGCGACCAATCTCTTTTAAATAAATTTGGACGGAGTCCAGGCCCCCGTCGCTACGCACACTGGAGGCAGCGGCTTTAAGCTTATCGGGCGTAATCAGTGAGTCGTCGAGCAATCCGCCCTCCTCAAGCACATCCACCCCCACCTCCTCCAATTTGGCATACAGCTCCTCCAAAAAAAGAATATCATTTTCGATAGTGGGAAACTCCTTTAGTAGTTCGGCATAAGTAATAAAGCCGCGCCCGCGCCCCTTGGCGATCAGGGCTTGCTTTTTGGCCTCCAGCATCTCTTTGGTAATAATCGCTTTTTTAGATACCGGCTTTTTAGCGATCGCCTTTTTGACTGGCTTTTTCTTGGGTTTGGCTTTGGCTCTCGCTTTGGCTTTAGTTTTCTTAATAACTTTTTTCCCGCCGGCTGCTGGTGAATATTTTTTAGCTTTGCCCTTTTTTGATTTTTTTATTTTTTTCATAGATGTAAAGACTGTGAGATAGCTTGGCATTTTTTAAGCCATTTGTCTACCGCTTGGGCGTCGCCCGCCTCCTCGGCCAAGCGCAGCGCCCTAGTGGCCGCCTCGAGCTCCTCGCGCCAGACCTCGCGCTTGAACTCCGTAATCAAATTATTAATCTCCTCGTCCAAATGTTTGCTCTCGCCGTAGAGCACCTCGGCTTTGAGCGCGAGCTCATCCTGCCGCGGTAAAAGCTCTGTGGCCAGCACTCCGAGGCGCTCGCCCGATCCGCTCATAATATTGTCCCGCTTAAGCCACCAATAGAGGCCTAATAATTTTTCGGCGATAATTTCCAACCGAGAGGGAGCGGGGGCGGCAGTTTCTGTTTGGACTGCCGCCTTAACCTGCGGCGCCGGCACCAGCCGCTTTTTAACCTCCTCCCACAAGGGAGCCTCGCTCATATTTACCGCCGCCGCCACCCTACTTACAAAATGCGCTTGCTCCAAGGCGTCGGGCAAACGACTGATCGCCGGCACCACCAAAGCGCTCACTCGCTGTTTGATAGTGCGGGCATCCGTCTCGGTTTGGAGGATTTGTCGCAGGTAAAAATCGACGGCATGCAAATTGTCCGCCAAACTTTTGTGCCATTTTTGAGGATCGGCTTTAATGCAGTCAGCCGGATCCTGGCCGGCCGGCAGCGGCGCCAACCGCACCTCGAGCCCGAGCGATAGGGCCAAATCTACCGCCCGCCGCGAGGCCGCCACCCCGGCGCTGTCGGCATCAAAGGCCATTACAATATTGTTGCTTAAGCGCTTCAGGGCGAGCAAGTGGCGATCGGTCAGGGCCGTGCCGGAGACGGCCACAGCCTCGGTCGTGCCGGCTTGATGGGCCAAGACTAAATCCATTTGGCCTTCTACTAAAACGGCGCGACCGCGCTCGCGTATTGCCTGCTTGGCCTCGGCAATGCCAAACAGCGCCGTTGATTTGTCATAAAGGGCCGTTTGCGGCGTATTGATGTATTTGGCCGTCTCCGCCGTTCCGGCGACCACAATTCGGCCGGAAAAACCGACAACCCGCCCGACAGCATCGGTAATGGGGAACATTATCCGCCCGCGGAAACGGTCATACACCCGGCCGGTGTCGTCCTTTTTAATAGCCAGGCCGGCCGCCACCAACTCTTCCTCTTTAAAGCGCCGGGCCAAAAGATACTCGGTGAGTACGCGCCAGCCGTCGGGAGCGTAGCCGAGGCGGAATTTTTTAATCGTCTCACTACTCACTCCCCGCTCGCGCAAATATTTTTGGGCCAGCTCGTCACCAGCCAAATTGGACTCAAAAAAGGCGGTGGCGTCCTCGAGCAAGGCTCGCAAGCGATCAAGTGTGTTGTCGGTCTTGAGCGCACCACGGTCAAACGGCACACCGGCGCGAAGCGCCAATACCTCAAGCGCGCCCATAAAATCCAAGCCTTCGATCTCCTCGACAAAATTAATCAGATCGCCGCCCTTGCCACAGCCAAAGCAGTGGTAAGTCTGCCGCACCGGCGAGACAAAAAAGGAGGGAGTTTTTTCGTTATGGAAGGGGCAGCGCGCCCGCAAATTGCTGCCCGCTTTTTCGAGCTTCAGATAAGAGGCGATGACGTCCGCAATATCCAGTCGGGATTTAATTTGTTCTACAATCGCCGACATATTGGCGTTTATTCGTCGGTCTCTCCGTCCTCCGATCTGCCGGGAGCCGACGCGGCCTCAAGGCCGGTACCGGCCGGGATCAAGCGGCCGATGATGACATTCTCTTTTAAGCCGCGGAGGCGATCGAGCCCACCCTTAATCGCCGTATCGATCAGCACTTTGGTGGTGTGCTGGAAGGAGACCGCCGAGAGGAACGAGGCTGTTGAAAGCGCTACCTCGGTAATACCCAAAACCACCACCTCCCCGCTCGCCTCCTCTAGGCCCTCACGAGTTAAGCGCTCATTCTCCTCCAAAAGCTCATTCAACTCCACCACCTCACCCAAGGTAAAGCGGCTGTCGCCCGGATTTTTGATTTTGCGGCGGGAGAACATTTGATGGATAATCAGCTCGATGTGTTTGCGAGAGATCGAAACGCCCTGCAACTCGTAAATGGCATTGATCTCTTTGATGATATATTTCTCCGCCTGCTCGCGGCCGGCCAGCTTGAACAAAGTGGCAATATCGGCCGCACCGTCCGACAAGATCTCGCCGCGCTTAACCGGACTACCCTTCTCCACCAAAAGAGTCCGAACTAGCGGCAATTTATACTCCACCGTACTTTCTTTGCTACTTTTTTTGCGATACTCCGGATTGGCCAAAATAACGAGTGTCTGCTCTTTGGTGTCGGTTTTTATCTCCATTACTTCGCCGTCCACCTCGGAGATTAAGGCCGGCACCTTAGGGATGCGGCGCTCAAAGATCTCCTCCACGCGCGGCAAGCCGCCCACAATGTCGACGCTGGCCGTGCCCACGCCGCCGGCGTGCTTGGTGCGCATCGTCAGCTGCGTTCCCGGCTCACCAATAGCCTGGGCGGCCACAATACCAACCGGCTCACCCGGTTTGACCAGGCCGCCGCGCCCCGGATCGGCGCCGTAACATTTTTGGCAAATGCCGCGCCCCAGCTTGCAGGCCAGTGGCGAGCGGATATGGGCGTCGGTTATCCCTTTGCTCTCGGCCAATTGGGCATCCTCGCGGGTAATCAAGTGGCCTTTTTTAAACAACACCTCGCCCTCCGGCGTTACTAAATCCTTAAGCAGGATCCGTCCACGAATGCTGTTGGCAATACCGGTGTCAAAGCCCAAAATATTGTCTTTGGTTATTACTCGGCCCTCTTTGTCGCCGCAGTCATCCTCCAAAACCACCAAGTCTTGGGCCACATCCACCAATTTGCGGGTTAAATAGCCGGCCTTGGCGGTATTAAGCGCGGTATCGGCCAGACCCTTGCGGGCGCCGTGAGTGGTAATAAAATATTCGATCGGCGAGAGTCCCTCCTTGTACGATGGCACGATAGGAAAATCGATCAAGCGATTGGCCGGATTAACAATCAAACCCTTCATCCCGGCCATTTGGCTTAGCTGGGCAATCGAGCCGCGGGCACTTGAAGTAATCATATCCAGGACCGAGCCGTGGACCGGCAAAGCGGCGGGGATCACCTTCTCAATCTTGCTTTTGGTCCGGAGCCACAATTCGATAATCATCCGATACTTCTCGTCGTCGGAGAGAAAACCGTCATTATACTTCTCCTCAATCAAAGCAGCCTCGCGGCGCGCCTCGGCAACAATGCCTTCCTTTTCCTTGGGGACCAACACGTCGTCCAAGCCCCAAGTAATGCCCGATTTAGTGGCATATTTGAAACCGAATAATTTAATTTTGTCCAAAATATCCGGCACCACCTCGCGATCGCCGTGAGTAATCAAGTCCTCGGTCAAGCGGTTTAAAATCTTGGCCGTAATCTCGGCGTTGATAAACTTGATGCTGTTGGGCAAATTATTGTTAAAGAGGATGCGACCGATCGAAGTCTCAAAGATCTCGCCGGACAACTCGCCATATTTCTCGGGCTTGCCGCCTTTGATCTTAATCTTGGCGCGCAAATCAATATCGCCAAAATCATAGGCCATAATCGCCTGGTTAGGTCCGGCAAAAAACTTGCCTTCGCCCTTGGCGCCGTCCATAAATTTGGTCACCCAATAGCAGCCCAAAACAATATCGAGCTTCATCGTCACGATCGGATCGCCACTGCCCGGCTTAAGCAGGTTTTTATTGGCGGCGATCAGTTCGCGAGCCTCTTTTTGGGCCTCCTCGGAGAGCGGCACGTGTACGGCCATTTGATCACCATCGAAGTCGGCGTTAAAAGCGGCGCAAACCAGTGGATGCACCTGGATGGCATTGCCCTCGATCAACATCGGTCGAAAAGCCTGGATACCCAAACGGTGCAAGGTTGGCGCGCGGTTTAAGAGAACGTATTTGTCTTTGATTACCTCCTCCAAAATGGCCCAGACCTCCGGCACGCCCTCGTCGATAAGACGGCTGGCACCACGGATATTAAAGGCGAGCTCCGACTCCAAAATCTTGGCGATAATAAACGGCTTAAAAAGCTCAAGGGCCATATGCTTGGGCAAACCGCACTGCGAGAGCTTAAGCTCCGAGCCCACCACAATTACCGAACGGCCGGAGTAGTCGACGCGCTTACCGAGCAAGTTTTGGCGGAAACGGCCTTGCTTGCCGCGCAGCGAGTCGGCCAGCGACTTAAGCGGCCGGCGGCCGGCTTGGCTCATAGCTCCCTCGCCGCCGCCGCCGCGGCGGATCGAGTTATCGATTAAGGCGTCTACCGCCTCTTGGAGAATACGCTTCTCGTTACGCAAAATGACCTCGGGCGCATTTAAGTCCATTAATTTTTTAAGACGATTGTTGCGATTGATCACCCGACGATACAAGTCGTTGACATCGCTCGTGGCGTGGCGGCCGCCGTCGAGCGCCACCATCGGACGTAGCGCCGGCGGGATCACCGGCAGTACGCGCATAAACATCCACTCCGGCCGGATGCCGGCCGTTACAAAAGAGCGGAAGAGATTGTACCGCTTTTGCAATTTGGGCCGCTCCAAGGCGCTGGCTTGCTCCAAAGCGGCGCCGATTTTAGCCAATTCCGCCTCCACATCAATCGATTTAAATATCGTCTCAATCGCCTCGGCGCCGATGCCCGCCTCAAACACCGAGCCGTACTTAAGCGACAAGCGGTGATACGAGAGCTCGTCTAAGACCTTCCACGGCACCAACGATTCAATTTGCCGCCTAGCCTCAAGGAGAGATTGCTTCAAGCGCTCCTTGGCCTCCGGATCCTCAAGCGACTTAATTTTGTTTTTAAACTCATTGTCGAGCTCTTTAAGCACTTTGGTCCGCTCCTCCTCATTGACCTTGGTAATGATGTAGCCGGCAAAGTAAACCACCTTCTCGAGCTCCGGGATGGAAATGTCGAGGACCAAACCGATGCGCGACGGGATGCCGCGCAAAAACCAAATATGCGCCACCGGCGAGGCCAGTTCGATGTGCCCCATCCGCTCGCGGCGGACAATGGAGCGCGTCACCTCGACACCGCATTTCTCGCAAATAATGTCTTTATAGCGGATGCGCTTGTATTTGCCGCAATAGCACTCAAAATCCTTTTCCGGACCGAAAATACGCTCGTCAAAGAGGCCGCCGCGCTCGGCTCGGCCGCTCCGGTAATTGATCGTCTCCGGCTTGGTCACCTCGCCATAAGACCACTCGCGGATGCGCTCCGGCGAAGCGAGCTTAAGCGAGATGGCGTTAAAGTCGGCGATTCGCTCTCCTTTTTTGGTTGTAGGTAATGACATATGTTTTTTAAATCTTCTTAAGGTCAATGTCTAAAGCGAGTCCCCGGAGCTCGTTTAACATCACGTTAAACGAGGCCGGCAAATTGGGCGGCCGGATCGGCTCGCCTTTAATAATGGCGTCAAAGGTCGACGAGCGGCCAACAATATCGTCCGACTTGATCGTCAGCATTTCCCGCAAAGTATGCGAGGCACCATAACCCTCGAGAGCCCACACTTCCATCTCGCCAAAACGCTGGCCTCCCCCCTGCGAGCGGCCGCCAAGCGGTTGCTGAGTAATGAGCGAGTAAGGGCCGATGGAGCGCATGTGGATCTTGTCCTCCACCATGTGCGCCAGCTTAAGCATGTACATATAACCCACGGCAATCGGCTGGTCAAAAGCCTCGCCCGTCTGGCCGTCAAACAATTGAACTTTGCCCGAGGCGTCAAAACCGGCCTCGACCAACTCTTGCTTAATCTCCTCGTCGGTTACGCCCATAAAAGTCGGCGTAATCGCCTGATAGCCCAAAGTATTGGCCGCCAAACCCAAATGCATTTCAAAAATCTGGCCCAAGTTCATGCGACTAGGCACGCCCAGTGGCGTTAAAATAATGTCCACCGGCCGGCCGGAGGCATCGTAAGGCATATCCTCCTCCGGCAAGATGCGCGAGATTACGCCCTTGTTGCCGTGGCGGCCAGCCAACTTGTCGCCGACCGAGATATTGCGCAACTGCGCCACCTCGATGTGAATGCGCTTGATAATCCCCGACTCCAGCTTGTCGCCGGCATCGCGTGAAAAGACTTTGACGCTAATGACGCGGCCTTTTTTGCCATGCGGCATGCGGCGCGAGGTATCTTTAACATCGCGCGCCTTCTCGCCAAAAATCGAGCGGAGCAGACGCTCCTCCGGCGTCAATTCCGTCTCGCCTTTGGGAGTAATTTTACCGACTAAAATGTCATTGGGGCCCACCTCGGCGCCGATGCGGACAATGCCGTCCTCGTCCAAATTGCGCAACTTGCTCTCGCCGACATTGGGGATATCATGCGTGGTGATCTCGGGGCCGAGCTTGGTATCGCGGACATCAATATCAAACTCCTCAATGTAAATACTGGAGAGCTTGTTTTGCTTAACTAAGCGCTCGGAGATAATAATGGCGTCCTCGTAATTGGCTCCGCCCCACGACATAAAGGCGACTAACGCATTTTGCCCCAGGGCCATTTGGCCCGCCACGGTCGAAGAGGTGTCGCACAGAATATGACCTTTTTTAACCGTGTCGCCGACATTAACCACCGGCCGCTGGTGGAAAATGGTATTGTCATTGGTTTTGCGGAAAGTGGCCAGCTCATACTCGTCGGTCTCGCCCTCGTCAGTTTTTATTGTGATCTTGGCGCCATCAACAGCTGTCACCGTGCCGGCGCGGCGAGCGGCAATTAAGCGGCCGGAGTCGGCGGCAGCCTTCCTCTCCATGCCGGTAGCTACCAGCGGCGCCTCCGGGATAACGCAGGGCACGGCCTGCTTTTGCATGTTTGAGCCCATCAGCGCGCGGTTGGCATCATCATGCTCCAAAAACGGGATCATCGAGGTGGCAATGGAATAGGCTTGATTTGCCGCCACATCGATCAAATCCACTTTGTCGCGAGCAATAATGCCCGGCTTGGTGCCGATGCGCGCCTCCACCTCCTCATTTAAAATTTTGCCTTTTTCGTCGTAAGGAGTGCCGGCGTGGGCTACGGCATACTTCTCCTCCTCCAAAGCGTTAAGGTAAACGATTTCGCCGGTGATTACGCCGTTTTTAACCTTGGCGTAAGGGACCTCGATAATGCCATAATCATTGACTCGGGCATAAGTGGCCAAGTGCAAAATCAAGCCGATGTTGGGGCCCTCGGGCGTGTGGATCGGGCAAACACGGCCGTAGTGCGAGGTGTGAACGTCGCGGACCTCAAGCCCGGCGCGCTCGCGGGTCAAGCCGCCGGGGCCCAGCGCCGAGAGGGTGCGTAAGTGCTCGATCTCGGAAAGGGCATTCTCCTGATTCATAAACTGGGAGAGCTGATTAGTGGTAAAAAATTCTTTGAGCCGGGCCTGCAGTGGGCGTGGTGAAATGAGCTGCACCGGCAATAAAGTGGTGGACTCCACCGTCGACATCCGGTCTTGGATATTACGCTTCATTTGCGTCATGCCGACGCGCAATTTTTGCTGGAACATTTCCCCCACTGAGCGTACCCGGCGAAAACCTAAATTGTCGATGTCGTCCTCTTGGGCGCCTTTGGTGGTATTGAGCTTAACAATTTGGGTAACAATGATCACCAAGTCCGAGAGCGTCAGCAATCGCCCCTCATGCTCCTTAACCGCCGGCAACTCAAAGCGCTGATTAAAGCGGAAGCGTCCCACGGCCGAAAAATCGTATTTGTCGCGGCCAAAAAGGGCACTCACAAACTCGCGAGAGTTAGCCGCCGTGGCCAAGTCGCTGTCGCGGAGGCGCTTGTAAATCTCAATAAAAGCCTCGTCGGCCGTTTTGGCATGATCTTTCTCCAACGTCTTTTTAATCGCGGTCAAATCCACGCCGTTTTTGGCAAACAGAGCGACAATATCCTCGTCGGTTAAATTTTGGCCGGCTAAAGCGGCCAAAACGCGGAGAAGCGCCGTGGCCGGGAATTTGCGCTTGCGGTCGATGCGGACGTAAATAACATCGTCAAGCTCCGTCTCAAGCTCCACCCAGGCGCCGCGGGCTGGGATGATCTTGGCACCGAAATATTTGCGGCCTTTAAGCTCATTGGCGGTAAAAAAGACGCCGGAGGAGCGGGCGATCTGCGGCACCACCACGCGCTCGATGCCGTTAAAGATAAAGGTGCCGTGAGCCGTCATAATCGGGAAATCGGCCAGGAAAATCTCCTGCTCCTTCTCCTGATTAAGCGTCTTGTTTTTTAGCTTGACCCGCACCCGCAAAGCCGCCTCGTAAGAGAGCTTGTTGGCTTTGGCGTAATGCTCGTTAAATCGAGGCTCATCGATTTGAAAACCCTCAAACGACAACTCAAACTTTTTTTCCGAATAGTCCTTGATCGGCGAGAACTCGGCAAAGAGCTCCCGGAGACCCTCCTTGACCAGCCACTGATAGGACTTGGTCTGGAGCTCCGTCAAATTAGGCATCTCGGCCAGCGCTTTTTTATGCCGAGAGAAAAACTTTTGTTTAATCATAGCCAAGGCAATGGCAAATATTAAAAACAGGAGCCAAACCCAAGACGGGCTCGGGGTTGGCGGGCTAATAAAAATATTGTCTAACTGATCGGCGAGGCGTTACTCAATCAAAAGCTAATCACTAGCTAGTATAGACAAGTCCCCTAAATATGTCAAATTTAGTTATCCACTTGTCTTTTTAACTCTAACCATTTACCACTTATCCACAGGACCTTGACTTTTACGCTTCCACTCCTCTATCCGTTTATGATCACCGGAGAGCAGCACCTTAGGCACAATATATTTTTTGTTTTTCCACATTAAAACCTCCGGGCGAGTGTACATCTCGCTACTGGCTACCCGCTTCTCCTCCAATGACTCCTCTTTACCCAAAACTCCCGGCACTTGGCGAACGGTGGCATCGATCATGGCGAGTGCCGGCAACTCGCCGCCGGTTAAAACGTAGGGGCCAACGGAATACTCTTTAGCCTTTAAAATCTTTTTTACCCGGGCATCGATACCCTCGTATCGGCCGGCAATAAAAATCAAATCTTTTTTACTCTTTGCCAACTTAATCGCCTCACGATTGGTAAATTGCTTCCCAGCTGGCGACAAAATAATAATCTCTCTTTTTCTCTCATCAGCTGAAGAAAACGACTTTCCCTTATTCTTAGTGTCCGGGAGTTTTCTTCGGCTCGATGAGAGAATCCCATCTACGGCGCGCAAGATCGGTTCCGCCAGCATCACCATCCCGGGGCCGCCGGCGTAAGGGCGATCGTCCGTCTTTTTATGTTTATCGCGACTAAAAGCGCGAGGATTTACCGCTTTAACCGCCACCTTTTTAGCTTTAATGGCCCGACCAATAATCGACTCTTTAACGTAAGAGTCGATGATCTCGGGAAAAATCGTAATAACGTAAAACCGCTTCAAAGCTAAAATTCTAAATCTTTAATCGCCTGGTCAACCGAGCGGGCGGTGGCCGAGGGGCCGCCGGCGCGCAAGCCGCCGACCGGCTCATTGATTTTTAAATTGACGCGAGCATTGTTCTTCATCCCCACCACTCGGAGCAAAGTGCGGATGGCCTTGGCGGTATTGCCTTGGCGGCCGATAATCTTGCCCATATCAAGCGGGTTAACATCTAACGTCAACAGCACGCCCATCTCATCCACCGTGCGTCCAACCTTAACGTCGTCCGGATTGTCCACCAACGACTTAATCAGGATCTCTAAAAACTCTTGGTCTTTTTGCATAACGGTATAAATAACTGCCTATCTGATAATGAGTGTTATTGTACCACTTCGACAGACTCAGGGCTAGCCACCTCTTCTTTTACCTCTTCTTTAACTTCTTCTTGGATGGGAGTCTCAGCTACTGGTTCAACTGGTTTTGGTTTCGGTCGATAATCCGTCTTTTTGCCCTCGATAATTTTTTTAGAAATAAGTAAGTTTTTAACAGTATCGGTTAATTGAGCGCCGACCGAGATCCAGTGCTTGATCCGCTCGGGCTTAAGAATGGTCTTATTTTTACCCAAGCGGGCGTCGTAAGAGCCCACCACCTCCAAAAACTTGCCGCTTTTGGTGCTGTTTTTAGAGTCGGTAACGACGACCCTAAAAGAGGGGTCGTTTTTGCGGCCAACGCGCTGTAAACGGATCATCAACATATAGCGCTCACTATCATATATGTTATACTCCCCTCATGTCAACCGCCGAAGGTATTATTAGAGTCTCGCCCAAGGGCGTAGGCTATTTTGTCTTCCCCGACAAGCGCGAGGTTAAATGCGAGGGTGCCGATTTGGGCGTGGCCCTTGATGGCGACACTGTGCGCATCAGTTACGAGGGTGAGCGCGGCAAAGTGGAGCAAGTCCTCACCCGAGCCAAGCAAATGTTCGTGGGTGTGGTAAGCGAGCTGCCCGAACGGCCGGGGCAAATAGTGCTCCTCGCCGACGACCTCCGCTTTTACCGTCCGCTCGTCTTAACCGACATCGAGAGTGCTAAAAAAGCCTTGGGTAAAAAAGTGCTGGTGGCCATGGATGAATGGACGGACGCCACTCAAGACCCCACCGGCACCATTAAACTGGTTATCGGTAATCCGGGTGAGAATGAGACCGAGATGCGGGCCATTGCCATGGCTAAAGGGTTTAGTCTCGACTTCCCCCCACTCGTTTTAAGCGAGGCTGATGAGATTAAAAAGCAAGCGGTGGAGGATATGGCCGCCGACTTGCCTAATCGCCGCGACTTCCGCACTGTGACCACCTTTACTATCGACCCGGCCACTGCCAAAGACTTTGACGATGCGCTCTCTTTTGCCGACTTAGGCGACGGCACTTACGAGGTGGGTGTCCACATCGCTGACGTCTCGCACTATGTGCGCCCCGGCTCGGCCCTTGACGCCGAGGCGGAGCGACGCGCCACCTCGGTTTACCTAGTCGACCGCACCATCCCGATGCTGCCGCCGGTACTCTCCGACGATATTTGCAGTTTGGTACCGGATCAGGATCGTCTCACTTTTGGCGCAGTATTTAAGATTAATAGAGCGGGAGAGATATTAGACCAGTGGTTTGGCCGCACTATCATCCACTCCGACAAACGTTTTAGCTACGAGGAGGCCCAGGAGGTGCTTGATAAAAAATCAGGCCCTTATTATGCCGAGCTAAATATTTTAAACAAGATCGCTTATAAATTGCGCGCCGCTAAAGTGGCAAATGGCGCCATCAGCTTTGAGACGGAGGAGTTGCAAATTATTTTAGACGATGCCGGCAAACCGATAGAAATTAAAAGAAAAATAAGAACCGATACTCACCTCTTGGTGGAGGACTTTATGTTGCTCGCTAATCGTAAAGTGGCCGAGTATGTCTCCGCGCTTAATAAAAATCAGGTCGATAAATTTGTGTACCGGATCCACGACCAACCGGATCAAGAGCGCCTGGCGGTGCTGGCTGACTTTCTTAAGCCGCTGGGCTATCAGCTGGAGATTAACGGCCAAGATATTAAACCGGCCCAAATTAATGAACTTTTAAAAGATGTCGAGGACACGCCGGAGGCGTACATTGTTAATCGCGCCGCCGTGCAGTCGATGGCCAAGGCCATTTACTCCACCAAAAATATCGGCCATTACGGACTCGCCTTCCGCCACTACACTCACTTTACCTCGCCGATACGCCGCTACCCCGACGTGCTGGTGCATCGACTGCTCGCTATTTATCTAGCGGGCAAGCAGCCGCCGCGCGAGATGTTGGAAAAGTTGGCTGATCAAATGATACACGCCAGTATTATGGAGCGCTTGGCCGCCGAGGCCGAGCGCGAGAGCGTGCGCTACAAGCAAGTGGAGTATATGCAAGATAAGCTCAATCAGCCGGCCGACGCCATTATCTCTGGCGTTAACGAGCGGGGCGTCTTTGTGGCCGAGGTGGCCACCGGCGTGGAGGGCATGATCCGCTTGGGCGCGCTCGGTGATGATTATTTTGAATTTGACGCGAAAAAGTTTGCCGTCGTCGGCCGCCGTACTGGCAAAACCTTCCGCTTGGGCGACGCCGTGCGCGTTAAAGCCCTCAAAGCCGACCTCCTCCGCAAACAAATTGACTACGTGTTAGCCTAGCGTTACAATATATTAAACATGATTAATAAGAGTAACTTGCTTCTCGGTCTGCTCCTTACCACTTTGAGTGGAGAGTTTTTCCGTGATTAAGTTTAAAGACTAAACGTACTCATTAAAAAGCTCTCCACTCGGAGAGCTTTTTGGTTATCTGGAATAGGTCTTTAACAGGAGGACAAGATATGTGTGAGAAAAATTTTGAGCTTTACGAGGGTTTCCCCTTTAGTCTCAAACCCGAGGACCAAACTTGGGAAAAATGGAAAGGCCTTGAGCCTGACCTTAAACAAAATGAAGATACTCTCACGGCATAAATACACCCCACCCCGCACTCAACGTAGTGCGGGGTTTTACTTAGCGTAACTTTCGGCTTGGTCGAAGCGGATGGAGAGGAGTTTGGAGACGCCATCGGCGCCCATGGTGACGCCGTAGAGCACGCCGGCGCGAGACATCGTCTCGCGATTGTGGGTAATTAAAATAAGTTGCGAGTACTTGGCGAGCATCTCGATCATATCACCATACTTGCGCGAGTTGGCCTCGTCGAGAGCGGCATCGGTCTCATCTAAAATCAAAAATGGCGGCGGATTGACCTGCGACATAGCAAAGAGGAGCGCGATGGAGGTCAGTGCCCGCTCGCCACCGGAGAGCATCTCTAGGCCTTTAACTTTTTTGCGTGGTAATGAGACATTAATCTCTATCCCCTCACGCATCTCACCCTCCTCCTCGCCCGACGAAGCCTCGGCGAAGTCGGGGGTAAAATCAGTCTCAAATGAGGCGAGTGAGCGTCGTTTTTTAACTTCCTTAACCACTTGCAATTTACCCTCGCCGCCACCAAACATCTGTTTAAAAAATTGACTGAACTGCTCGTTGATTTTTGCCATCCCTTGGTTAAACTCGGTTTGTAATTTATCCTTCAGCTCCCCCATCACACTCTCAAGCGACTGCCGCGAGCTCTCCAAGTCGGCAAGCTCCGCTGCCAGAAACTCGTCCCGCTTGGTGGTCTCCTTGTACTCGGTAAGCACATCACTGCCCTCAAAACCCATATCTTCCAACTTGATCTTTTTCCTCTCAATTTGCCGCCGCCTGTCCTCCTGAGCTCCCCGATCATTCCCAACACCAAACATCTGCTGTTTGGTGTAATCGCGGACTTCTTGATCGGTGAGAGCAGCCGCTGTCTCGAGCTCGCGCTTAAAGTCGGCCTCTTCGATAGCCAACTTTTCGGCTTGAGCGGCAAGGGTATTTAATATAGCCGTCAACTCCGCCTTTTTGGTTTTAAGTTCAAAGCTCTGCCGCTCGGCGCCCTGCGTCGCCTCGCGCAAGCTCTCCAAGTTTTTACGCACGCTCGACAACTCATTGGTTAATTTAGTAATTTGCTCGTTAGTTGTTTTGATTTTAGCGGCCAATTCACTTTGCTCGCTCTCCAGTTTGGTAATCAATTCTTTTTTACCTTCGACGCGAGAGCCGCTAATCCCTAACTCGTGGATAAAACCGCTGACCAAGCCGCGCAGACGAGACAAAACATTTTTGATAAAAATCAAATCATTGGCGCTCTCGGCCGTCGTCAATTCAGCCAAGACGGCATCCAGTTTACCCTGCACCAACTTAGCCGACACCGGCGCATCGTCTCTATTTGCCGCATTCGACGCGGACTCCCGCGCCGCTTCCAGTCGCCCCTCCAGACGCCCCAGCGCGCGACTCGACTCCTCATGCTCCCGGCGCTTTTGCTCTAAATCGCCTTCCAACTGCCGCAACTTATCACGCACCAACGACTCTTCGTTATTGCCCTCGACTCGCTTAAGGGCACTCGCCAGCTTAGCCTCTATTTCTTTTAGCTCGGCGGCCGGTCCGGCTTTGGCCTCGGCTAACTCTTGTTTGGTCTGAGCCAAGTAATCTGCCTCGATTTTAAAGTAGTCCAAATAAAGCTGTTTGAGCTCGCGGCGGAGTGCGTCGGCCTGCTCGATTTTTTCCACCTGTTTTTTTAAAAATTTTAAATGCGGAGCGATCTCGCGGCGGAGCGACTCGACCTCGCGGATATTCTCCTCCGTTTTGGCCAGTTTGCGCTCGCTCTCGGCCAACTTCCAATGGTAAATGTTTAAGCCGAGCGCCTCCTCGATCATTTTTTTGCGCTCGTACAAATTGGCCGAGAGGATGCGGTCAGCCTCGCCCTGGCTGATGATGTGATGACCCGATGGTCCGAGCGAGACATTGGCCAAGAGCTCCAAA
>CAZZPK010000001.1:86265-132822 GCA_964655995.1 uncultured Candidatus Saccharibacteria bacterium | reverse complement strand
GATGTCGAGGAGCCGGCAGGTGTTGCCATTGATCTCGTACTCGCCGGCGCCGTCGCGGTAAACGGTGCGAGTAATCGTCACCTCGTCAAAATCAAGCGGCAAGCGCTTGTCGTGATTATCAAACACCACCGAGACCGAGGCGCGATTAAGCCGGCCGGCCCCCTCTGTGCCGTTAAAAATCAAATCCTCGCCGCGCTTGCCGCGCAAGGACTTAAGCGACTGCTCGCCCAACACCCAACGAAAGGCCTCCGCCACGTTAGACTTGCCCGAGCCGTTAGGGCCCACAATAGCGGTAATGGGCGCGTCAAAAAGGAGCTCGGCCTTTTTGCCGAAGGATTTAAAACCGGCGAGCTCAACGCGCTTTAAGTGCATATTACTTCCAGCCTTTAGCCTCCAGACCTTTTTGGGCCGCCTTTTGCTCGGCCTCCTGCTTGGAGTGACCCTCGCCAAGTGCCACCTCCTCTTTGCCCAAATAAAGCCCGACGGTAAAGCGCTTATTATGATCCGGCCCCAATTCGCGGATCAATTTATACGCCGGCGTTACTCCCACCGCCTCCTGTGCCCGCTCTTGGAAAAGGCTTTTGGCATCCTGCCACAAATTACCCGCTACAATGGCTTCCGTTTTGCTAAACAAAGTGCGCGCTACAAACTCCGCCGCCGCCTCATAGCCCTGATCAAGGTACATCGCCCCGAGCAGCGCCTCGTAAGTATTGGCTAAAATATATTGACGCGCCCGACCCGTGTCCTTGGCCTCGCCACGAGACAACAGCAGGTAGTCGTTCATCCCCAAGCTGGCCGCCACCTCGGCCAAAGTATTGGCATTAACCAGCGCGGCCCGGAGCGCGGTCAGCTCACCCTCCGGCTTGTCCGGATATTTTTTATACAAATAGTCGGTAATAACGAGCTCGAGCACCGCGTCGCCTAAAAACTCCAGGCGCTCATTATGTTTTAACTTGGATGACTTGTGCTCGTTTAAATAAGAGCGGTGAGTAAACGCCTCAAGGAGCAGGCTTTGGTCGCGCCAATCAAGCGCGAGTGTTTTGGTAAATTTGGTTAAATCCGGCTTCATAAAATCTAGGCCCGTTTGGCCAACAAGGTGATCGCCTTGGTCACCAGCGGCACGACGTCATCATACATCTTAAGATCGGGGATGTCAGCTAAGGCAAACCAGCGCGCCTCGGCCAAGCCCTTTTTGGCGCCCAACTTGAGCTCGGTCGGATCTGGGGCCTCGGCCAAAAAGTAGCTGACTTGCTTTCTGATCTTGCCCTGCTCCGGATGCGAGGCAATGTACTCGTTGGTGCCAAGCGGCTCGCCTACCGTTACCGACAAATTAAGCTCCTCTTTGATCTCGCGGGCCGTACCCACCGCCAAATCCTCGCCCTCATTGATATGACCCTTGGAGAGTGTCCAGTAGCCAAAGATGTCATGGACTAAAGCGAGCTCCAAGCCCCGCACCGTTTTGGTGTAAACCACCGCCCCGCCCAAGCGCTCAATAGGCATTTGCTCGTAAGGCACGTCTTTAGGGCGGCGCTTTTTGGCCGGCACCTCGTCTTTGCCCGGCTCGCCCATCTCTTTGTATACCGCGCCGAGCACGCCGTTAACAAAACGACCACTACCCTCGCCGCCAAAAGTTTTAGCGAGCTCTATGGCCTCATTAATGGCCACGCGCGCCGGCACCTCGTCTTTGGGCGCAAATAAAAGCTCGTACAAACCGAGGCGTAAAACATTGCGGTCCACCACGGCAATTTGCGGCAAAGGCCAGTCGGGAGCCGCCTTCTCGATAATCCGATCCAATTTGTCTTGCTTGGCCAAAACGCCGTGCACCAGCGCTTTTAAAAATGAGGCATCGTCCAAGCCGGGACCAAACTCCCGGCTGATGCGCGCGAGCACCTCGTCGATGCGCTCGCGCGCAATACCGGCAAAATCCCATTCAAACAGGGTTTGGAGGGCGAGACTTCTCGATAAGTGGCGATTGGCCATAAGTTGTTAAAAGAGCGGGGGGAACGGTGTTGATTATTGAGTGAGTGCTTGTTTGGATTTTAATTTAGCTTGCCTTTTAGCTTGCTTGGCGACGACGTCAATTACCATTTTACCGCGGTAATGGCCGCAGGCCAAGCAGGCCCGGTGCCGCAAATGCATCGCCCCGCAGGAGGCGCACTTGGAGAGCCGCGCGCCTTTAAGCGCGTGATGTGACCGGCGATTGCCGGTGTGGGCTCGGGTATGACGCATGCGTACAACCATAATGGACAGAGTATAAGATATTTGGCCCCAAAAGGCAACTAGCTAGCCATTTTTTTTAAGAAACGAGCGCCGATGAATGGGAGTCAGGCCCAAGCGCCGGAGCGCCCGGTAGTGGTCGGCGGTGCCATAGCCCTTATGCACCTCAAAGCCGTATCGAGGGTAAATCTTGGCCAAACGGGCGAGGTAAGCGTCGCGATGAACCTTGGCCCAAATAGAGGCGAGGGCGATAATTGTCTCCGAGGTGTCGCCTTTAATAATCGTTTTTTGATACGGATAAAGCGCGGGGGCGCGCAAACTGCCGTCGAGTAAAACCAGGCACTCGCGCGGGGGCAAATTTAATTTAGTTAAAGTTAAAACGATGGCGCGGCGCACAGCGCGGGCAATGCCGATCTCGTCGATTTTAGCATTAGAGATTGAGGCGCGAGCGCACCATAATTTGTTGCGCCTTTTTTGGGTCAACAATTCCCGCTTCCATTTGCTACGCGCTTTGACCGAGAGCTGTTTGGAGTCGCGGACGCGGGGCAACTTTTTCCACTCTCCGAGCGGGACGCAAACGGCGGCCACTGTTACCGGCCCGGCCAAGGGCCCCCGCCCCACCTCATCCACCCCCACCACATATTTAACCCCCTTCGGTATTTGCATTAATCTAATTATAACAAAAATGGGCCCGTCCTCCGCAGAAGAAGGGGCCGAGAAAAATCAATTACTTGTCGAACACCGCCGCCGGAGAGTAAGCACGCCAGTCACCGCCGAGCCAGTCGTAGCTCCAGTGCCACCTGTAGCCAGCCCAGTAGAGATACCGGACATACAGGATGCCAACAGCGTTGCGGTAAATCGTACCCCAGAAGAAGATATATTTACCTTTCCATTCTTCGGGGATCAAGTACTGGTTCTCCGGTTTCAGGAGAAAGTCCAGCAGGTTGGCGTTGAGAACTGGCTGGTTTTTCAACTCTTCCCTGATGTCGTAGCCGCGATGTGAGCCTTTCTTCTGTGACTCGGAGAGCCAGAATTTGATCTTGTTGGGATCGAACTCAAACTGACCACCCTTGCGATGTTCCTGCACGGACCAGCCGTCGGGGCAGAAGGGGGCGGCGTCAAGGTCGACCAAGTGTTTGATTGGCTCGATTTTGGCGCGATCCAAGATGACCAAGATTAGGGATTTAAAAAATTCCAGACCGCGCTTTGGGTCGGTGAGGGCCGACAAAACCACATCAGCGTCAGCCTCGATCTCCTTAATCGCGTTTTTAAGATTCTCCATAATTGAAGCGATCCGCCCCACATTGGAGACCAAGTGCTCTACTGCGTTTTTGCTCATTTCAAATACCTCCTATAGTTGGCCCCACATAATGGCCCAATGCCAAGACCCAGACCAACCAATTTATCTATCATTATATCATATATCTATTTAAATTGCAACTAAAAAAACAAATATACCACTTTCCCGCATATGCGGAAATCTAGTATACTTCCTAATCTCTCTATTTCTTACGATCGTAGAAAATAACGAGGTGCGAAATAAATTAACGACCGTCAAACTATTTTACAAAATAGAACCAAGTAAATACCAACAGAAAAGCCGCCCTTTGACAAGCTTAGGGCGGCACATGATTTCCAAGGTGAGACCTCGGAAAAATTATTTCGGAAGCAAGACTATCTCAGGAATCACTTGTTTCATTGTCGGTGCCTCAGTTGGTGTTGGATTATTATACACCGCCAACGCCACCTTAACCTGCTCAAGCACCAACCTGGCGTTATTGTAGCTAAGCGACAAAATATCGCCAATCTCTTCCGTCGTAAGATCAACGGCCCATTCCAAATAAGGAGTGGGTAATTTGTGTTGATTAAGAATAAGACGTATAACTTCGGCCTTATTCTTCCGCTCTTCAAATCTAACATCGTCTCGTATATCAAACGAGATGAATGCTGCTACGACTCCCATTATCACCAATAGCAGCAAGAGCATAAGGACTATTTGCGGGTCCTTGAGATTCTTGCGATATATAATAACCGCTGAACCAAGCCCCACGCAAAGCACAAACACACCAAACGCCAACAAACTAAGCCACATCATCTCTCCTCCTTGGTCCTAAGGACCGGTTTTTTGATTTATTTCAAGGCTTTATAGCCTATACTACTCTACCTACTATTATATCACATCTATCTTTAAAATGCAAATAATTTAGCTTAAACTAAATTTTGCTATAATCTTGCTATGTCATTTGTGCATCTCCACACCCACAGCCACTACTCGCTTTTGGATGGTCTCTCTAAACTGGATGATTTGGTGGCTCGGGCTAAAGAGTTTGGGATGCCGGCGCTTGCTCTCACCGACCACGGCACCATGTACGGCGCCATTGAGTTTTACAAAACTTGCGCCAAAGCCGGCATTAAGCCGATTATCGGCGTGGAGGCCTACATCGCCACGCGTACTCGTTTTGATAAAGAGCCGGGTATCGACTCTAAACGCTATCACTTAACCTTGCTGGCCAAAGATCTGACCGGTTATCGCAACCTACTTAAGCTCGTTACCGCCGCGCACTTGGAGGGCTACTACTACAAACCACGCATGGACAAGGAGCTGCTTAAAAAGCATAGCGAGGGTTTGATTTGCCTATCCGGCTGTATGGGCAGCGAGCTGTCTAAGGCATTGTGGGCCCGCAATTTGGAGCAGGCTAAATTGGTCAGCCGCGAGCATCAAGAGATTTTTGGCGCCGACAATTACTACTTGGAGATTATGCATCACCCTAAGCTCGAGCGGCAACTGGAGCTGAAGGAGGCCACCATTAAGCTGGCTCGGGAGTTAAATATCCCGCTCGTGGCCACTTACGACTCGCATTATTTGCATCCCGACGATGCCGACGCTCACGACACTTTAGTCGCCATCCAAACGCAAAGCTTTGATGAAAACAAGCGCTTTAGTAATAAAGATGAGGATTTCTCGTTTATCTCTCCCGAGACGGCCCGCGAGTATTTTAAAGACACGCCCGACGCAGTGGAAAATACTTTAAAAATCGCTGAGCGCTGCAATGTTGATTTAACGATTGGCAAATTTGTCTTCCCCAACTTCCCGATCCCGGCGGGCCAGACGGCGGACTCACTACTCGCTCAGTTGGCCCAGGCCGGCTTGGCCCGGCGCGGCTTGGCCGAGGATCCCAAAGCCATAGCCCGCCTCAATTACGAGCTCGATATTATTAAAATGAAGGGTTATGCCACCTACTTCCTTGCGGTGGAGGACTTGATCCGCCGGGCGCGTGAGCTTGGCATTTATTACGCCATCCGCGGCTCGGTAGCCGGTTCCTTAACCACCTATGTTTTGGATATTACCAAAATCGATCCGCTGGCTTACAACATCCCCTTTGAGCGCTTTTTAAATCCGGAGCGGCCATCGGCGCCCGATATCGACATGGACTTTGCCGATAATCGTCGCGACGAGATTATTGAGTACGCCAAACACAAATACGGCGCCGATAAGGTAGCCCAGATTGGAACTTTTGGCACCATGATGGCCCGCGGCTCGGTGCGCGACGTAGCGCGCGCTCTGGGCCACCCTTACGAGCTCGGCGACAAAATCTCTCGCTTGATCCCGCTCGGCTCGCAGGGCTTCCCAATGACGATTGAGCGCGCGCTCGAGAGCGAGCCGGAGCTAAAGGAACTTTACGCCAAAGACGCGACCGTCAAACAGATTATCGAGATGGCTAAAAAAATCGAGGGCAGTGCCCGCCACATCTCGGTCCATGCCGCCGGCGTCGTGATCGCTCCAAGCGATTTAACCGACTATACTCCGCTCCAGTACGACCCTAAAGGCAAAAATATCATCACCCAGTACGACATGTACTCGGTGGGCGAGGATGGTGTGGGCTTAACCAAATTTGACTTTTTAGGCTTGCGCAACTTGGCGATCTTGGCCGACGCCGTGCGTTTGGTTAAAAAAACCACCGGCCAGATTATCGATATCGACACCATACCGCTCGATGACAAAAAAACTTTCGCCATGCTCGCCCGCGGCGAGACGGAGGGACTCTTTCAACTTAACGGCGCGGGGATGACGCGCTGGCTCAAAGAGCTCAAACCTACCAGCATCAACGACATCAATGCCATGGTCGCGCTTTACCGCCCCGGACCGATGCAATTTATCCCCGACTACATCGCCCGCAAATACAATCCCAAATTGATCAGCTATCCCGATCCGGCCTTGGAGCAGATTTTGGCGCCCACTTACGGCGTGCTCGTTTATCAAGACGACCTGCTGTTAATGGCCCACAATTTGGCCGGCTACACCTGGGGCGAGGTGGACAAATTCCGCAAAGCGGTAGGCAAAAAAATCCCCGAGGAAATGGCCGCCCAAAAGGAAAAGTTTATCAAGGGCTGTATCGAGACGAGTAAGTGGGGCGAGAAAAAGGCCACCGAGATTTGGGCCTGGATCGAGCCGTTTGCCGCCTACGGTTTTAATAAGGCGCACTCTGTCTCCTACGGTCGCGTGGCCTACCAAACCGCGTATATGAAGGCTAATTACCCCGCCGAGTATATGACGGCCGTGCTCTCGGCTGAGTCGGGCGACATTGAGACGGTGGCTATTATGATCCACGAGTGCAAGCGGATGGATATCCCCGTCTTGCCGCCGGATGTCAATGAGAGCTTTGGCCCTTTTGCCGCGATCAAAGGCAAAGGCGGGGAAAAAGATAAAATCCGCTTCGGCCTGTACTCGATTAAAAACTTAGGCGAGGAGATCGCCAAGTTTATTGTCGAGGAGCGCAAAGCGCGCGGCCCTTATACCTCGTATCAAAACTTTTTGGATCGGGTCAACCATAAAAATTTAAATAAAAAGTCGCTCGAGTCCCTGGTTAAGGCCGGCGCCTTGGACAGCTTGGGCGAGTCGCGCGGCACGCTGCTTGCCAATTTGGATGCGGCGCTCTCGTATCACCGCGAGCAAAGCCAGGGCGCGGCAAATCAAGGATCGCTCTTTGGCGCAATGAGCGACTCGAGCACGGTGCCGACGCTTCGTTTTCTCTCCACCTTGGAGGTCAGCGATGCCGAGCGGCTGGCTTGGGAGAAGGAGTTGCTGGGCCTTTACGTTAGCGGCCACCCGCTTGACCGCTTTAAGGACAAGTTTGCCGACAATCAAAACACGATTAAAAAAGCCAAAGGGGAAAAGGATGGCGCCATGGTGGTCGCGGGAGGCCTAATAGAAGAGGTGAAAGAAATTTTAACCAAAAAAGGGGATAAGATGGCTTTTGTCCGCCTCACCGACTACACCGACAGTATTGAGCTGGTGGTGTTTAGTAAAATCTTGGCCGAGAATCGGGCCGTTTGCGCGGCCGACCAATGTGTGGCGATCAAAGGCCGGATGTCCTACCGCAATGGCGAGCCATCGATCGTAGTCGACCAAATGAAGGCGCTCTGATAGAATGACTTTTATGGACGACAATTTAACCAAACAGCGCCACTCGCTCGCCCATCTCTTGGCCGCGGCGGTAAAGGAGCTTTACCCCGAGGCGCTACCTAGTATCGGCCCGGCCATTGATACCGGCTTTTACTATGACTTTGATAATTTAAAAGAGCCGGACCTCGCTAAGCTCGAGGCTAAAATGCGCGAGCTCCTCCCCACTTGGACGGAGTTTAGCGGTAAAGAGGTAAGTGCTGACGAGGCTAAAAAATTGTTTGCCGATAATCCCTACAAAATAGAATTGATTGAGGAGATAGCGGCCAAGGGTGAACCAATTACTTTATACACCAGCGGCGGATTTACCGATCTGTGCCGCGGTGGCCACAGTGAGGACTTAAGTAAAATCGATGTAGAGAGTTTTAAACTCGAGCGGGTAGCCGGCGCCTACTGGCGCGGCAATGAGAAAAACAAAATGCTCACCCGCATTTACGGCTTGGCTTTTGGCTCCCAAAAAGAACTGGCTGATTATTTAGCAATGAGAGAAGAGGCCGAAAAACGAGATCACCGCAAATTGGGCAAAGAGCTGGATTTGTTTACCTTCTCCGACTTGGTTGGTGGAGGCTTACCACTGTGGACTCCGACCGGCACTTTGCTCCGCGATCTACTTGACGGCTTTGTCTGGTCACTGCGCTCAATGCGCGGCTATGAGCGCGTGGATATCCCCCACTTAGCTAAAAAAGATTTGTATGAGACGAGTGGCCACTGGGATAAATTTAAGGACGAGTTGTTTAAAATAAACACCCGGGAGGGACACCTGTTTGTGCTTAAGCCGATGAATTGTCCCCACCATACTCAAATTTACAATCGCAAAGGTTGGAGTTACCGCGAACTGCCTCAGCGTTACGCCACTACTACTAAAGTTTACCGCGATGAGCAGTCGGGCGAGCTCGGTGGCTTAACTCGCGTCCGAGCTATTACTCAAGACGATGCTCATGTGTTTTGCCGCCAGGCTCAAGTTAAAGATGAGATGGCAAAAATCTGGGATATTATTATAGAGTTTTACGGCGCCTTTGGTTTCAAATTATCTCCTCGCCTCTCCCTCCATGATCCGGCCAAAATGGAATCATATTTAGGTAGTGCCGAGACTTGGCAAAAATCGGAGCAAGAGTTAAGAGAATTGGTGACCGAAAAAGGTTTTACCGCTCCAGAAGCGATCGGTGAAGCGGCATTTTATGGACCAAAAATTGATTTTATGAGCTCGGACTCGCTCGGACGCACCTGGCAAGTCGCCACCATCCAACTCGACATGAATATGCCGGAGCGTTTTGATCTTACCTGTACTAATGAGGATGGCAAAAAAGAACGCATCGTAATGATCCACGCCGCGATTATGGGCTCGATTGAGCGCTTTTTAGCGATACTGATTGAGCATTTAGCCGGACAATTCCCCCTCTGGCTCTCGCCGGCCCAAGTGGCCATTGTGCCGGTGGCGGCCGAGCATGAGGGTTACGCTAATGAAGTTTTGCAAAAATTAAAAGGGGAGGGTATCCGGGCCGAATTGCTGGCCGCCGACGACACTCTAAGCAAGCGCATTCGCGAAGTTAAAACTAAAAAATATCCGTACTTTATTGTCGTCGGTGACAAAGAGCGCGACTCCGGCCTCCTCCCGCTTGAGTCCCGCTCCGGCGCCAAAACCGAGCTCTCCCTCCCCGACCTCCTCACCAAACTAACAACTGAGATCAAAAACCGAGTATAATTTCTCAATATCTCACTATCCATTCTTCATTCATAGGTGCATTATCTCCGCATATACGTTTTTAATGTATAATAGTATTGATATGACATTGGAGAATAAAAAGATTTTTCTGAGAGATGGAACGAGAAAGAAGATCTTGTTATTGGTTGCAAGCGGGGTGACTTTATCCCTTACCCGCTCTCCTGGTCGATTTTATTTAATCATTAAGGAGAGTATTAAGGCTTGGCGTGATATTAATAAAGCAGAATTATACCGATCCATACACTCTTTGCATAATCAAAAACTAATCAATTACCAGGAACACAAGGATGGCACTATTACCATCACCCTTACTAAAGCTGGAGAAAAAATCGTCCACTCTTTTGATTTGGATAAAATAAAAATTACCAAGCCCTGGCGCTGGGACAAGAAGTGGCGGTTGGTGATTTACGATATCCCTAATAGTAAAAACAAGGCGCGTGACGCTCTGCGGCAAAAATTAAAGGGGCTGGGATTTTACGAGTGGCAAAAGTCGGCCTTTATTCACCCCTACCCCTGCCAAAAAGAAGTCGAATTTGTGATCGAATTTTTTGAGCTCCGACCCTACGTTAATTACGCCGAGCTCCTCCACCCCACCAACGAGGCCAAACTAAAACTGCACTTTAAATTGTTTTAAATATCCAAATTAGCCATTTTGGCGTGGGTCTGAATAAATATTCTTCTAGGCTCAACCTCGTTACCCATTAAGATGTCGAAGGTTTTGTCGGCCTCGGCCGCCTCCTCGATGGTTACTTGTTTTAAGATCCGCCGCGCCGGGTCCATCGTGGTCTCCCAGAGCTCCTCCGGATTCATCTCACCGAGACCTTTGTAACGTTGGATGGCGATTTTAGCGGTCTTTTTGGTTTTTACTTCGGCCTCCTCGCCCTCCTCCTCACTGCCGGCCAAAGCCTCCTCGCCGGTAGCCACCTCGCCGCCCAGTTCTTTAACCACATTGTCTTTCTCAACATCACTGTAAGCGTAGCGAATGTCTTTGCCTTTTTTGATTTTATAAAGCGGCGGCTGGGCAATGTAAATGTGCGCACTGTCGATAAGTGGCCGGTAATAGCGGTAAAAAAGAGTTAATAAAAGAGTGCGGATGTGAGCGCCGTCCACGTCGGCATCGGTGGCGATAATAATTTTGCCGTAACGCAATTTGGAAATATCAAACACGTCGCCAATGGCCGTACCGAGCGCAATCACTAATGACTTAACTTCTTTAGAGTCGAGCATTTTGTCGAGACGCGCCTTCTCGACGTTTAAAATTTTGCCTTTGAGCGGCAATACCGCTTGCGTCCGGCGATCGCGGCCCTGCTTGCTGGAGCCGCCGGCCGAGTCTCCCTCCACAATAAAAAGCTCCGCCTCCTCCATGTTGCGCGTTTGACAGTCGGCAAGCTTACCCGGCAACGTCATACCCTCGAGCGCCCCCTTGCGCAAGACGCTGTCTTTAGCCGCTTTGGCCGCCTTGCGCGCCTTAAGGGCTAAAATTACCTTACCAATAATCGCCCGGGCATCCTCCGGGTGTTCCTCTAAGAAAAAGGTAAAGGCCTCGCCAAACACCGTCTCCACCGCCCCACGCGCCTCGACGGAGCCGAGCTTGGCTTTAGTTTGACCCTCAAATTGGGGATCGCGCAGTTTAACCGAGACTACCGCGGTGATACCCTCGCGGACATCATCGCCGGTAAAGTTTTCATCATTGTCTTTGAGTAAACTGTTTTTACGAGCGTAGTCGTTGAGTGTGCGGGTAAGCGCCGTGCGGAAGCCGGTTAAATGCGTACCGCCCTCGGGAGTATTGGTATTGTTGGTGAAGCTAATCTCTTTGGCGGTAATGTCGTCGATGTATTGTAATGCCACCTCGACCATAATGCCGTTTGCCTCCTTTTCGACATAAAAAATCTCTTTTTGAATCGTTTTTTGCTTTTGATTGTAAAACTTAATGAGCGAAAGCAGTCCACCCTCAAAGTAAAACGACTGGGAGAGCACCGGCAAATTAAGCTCCTTTAAGTAAAAAACGTCATCGGCTTTGATTTTGCCGGCATAATTACGCGCATCAATAACGCGCACGCGCAACTTTTTAACCAAATAAGCTTGTCCGCGCAAGCTGGCCACCACGCGCGGCCAGTCATAAACCGTCTCGGAAAAAATGGTGTCATCCGGCTGAAAGGTGATAATCGTCCCCGTCTCTTTGGTCGAGCCGACTTTTTTAACGTTATACTCCTTTTTACCGCGCTTATACTCTTGAGTGTGGATACCGCCGTCGCGGTGAACCGTTACCTTAAGCCAGCTCGAGAGCGCGTTGACCACCGAGGCGCCGACGCCATGGAGACCGCCGGAGATCTTGTAACCCTCGCTTTCAAATTTGCCGCCGGCGTGGAGCACCGTCATCACCGTCTCAAGGGTAGAGACTTTGGTCTTTTTATGGACATCTACCGGGATGCCGCGGCCGTTGTCGGCCACACGCACGGCATTGCCGGGCAAGAGCGCCACCTCGATCTCATCAGCAAAGCCATTCATCGCCTCGTCGCGCGAATTGTCAAAAATCTCCACCAGCAAATGCTGGAGACCCTCCGGCCCGGTCGAGCCAATATACATGCCGGGGCGCTTGCGCACCGGCTCCAAACCCTCCAATACCTGGATATCGTCCGCTCCGTAGGAGCCTTTGGACGCGCCCGTTTTAGCCATATTTTATACCTCAATTATAGCAAATCGGACGATAATTTGCTAGGATTTAAAACATCGTATGGAAATCAAGATCAACCGCGAGGAGGAGGCTGCTTTGCGCGCCCATTTGGCCGCCCGTACCGACACCGAGGCCCGGCGCATTGAGCGCTACTTGGCCATGCCCGACCTCTCGCGCACTCCCGGCAGCCCTTTAGAGGAAATGGTTAAGCGTGTTAAAGCCGTGCCGGCTCTGGCCAACTTTGACGTAATTGATATACCGGAGATTGTGCCGGCCGAGGTAAGTTTTGACTTATTTAACTTTGCCCCGGACCATCCCGCTCGCTCCAAAAGCGACACTTATTACATTGATGATAAAAATATTTTGCGGACTCACGACACCGTCTTTTGGTATTACTATTTAAACAACGAGTCGATCAAAGAGCGCGTCGCTCGAGGCGAGACGCTCGGCACACTCTGCTTTGGCAAAGTGTATCGCAAAGACGAGATTGATCGCCGGCACATGAACGTCTTCCACCAGATGGGTGGCTGGTATTTGGTACCCGATAGTCAGCAGACGCTGACAATAGAAGATTTAAAAAACGTCTTATCGGAGATTATCAAAAGCATTTTCGGTCCTGAGATAAAATATCGTTTTAACCCCGACACCTTCCCTTATACCGACCCCTCGCTTGAGGTGGAGGTGGAGGTAAATGGCAAATGGGTGGAGATTTTAGGCTGCGGCATGGTTAAAAAAGCGGTTTTGGCCAATATGGGCCTCACCGGCTATCATGGCTGGGCCTTTGGCTTTGGCCTCGAGCGCTTGGCGATTATTAGCATGGAGTTGCCCGACATCCGCCTGCTGTGGTCGGACGACGAGCGCGTTAAGCGCCAGCTTAAGCTCGGACAAAAATTTAAAGAGGTATCCAAGTATCCGGCCATTACCCGCGACATCTCCTTTGTCGTCCCTAACACTTTTGTGCCTAATAATTATTTTGATTTAATCCGCGACATCGGCGGCGACTTAGTAGAGGAAGTAACTTTGCTCGACAAATATGAAAATCCGGATAAATTTGGCGCCGACAAAATAAGCTACACCTACCGCATCATTTACCGCTCCCCGGAGCACACTTTAACTACCGACGAAATCGACCCCCTCCAAACCAAAGTCGAACAAGAAACCAAAACGCAATTTGGAGCCGAGATTAGGTAAAAATGAGCCGGCGGAGGGACTCCCCGCCAGACTGACGTCTTGTCGGGCTGGGAGCCCACGACCCGCTGTTTACCCGACACAAATTTGCCTAAATGGAGCCGCTCGTCGGACTCGAACCGACAACCTACTGTTTACAAAACAGTTGCTCTACCAATTGAGCTAGAGCGGCAAATTTGTGAACGGGCAAGCAAAACAGTGCCCCCCGCCCGTACCGATCGTGGCTCGGCACGTTCGGGCGGGTACCAACTGAGCTACGCCGGCTTAATTTTCTATTTTATTTTTAATTATCGCACTCCCCCTTCGGCTTTGAGTTGATCGGCGTGATCTTTGATCTCGCGTAAAAAGTGGGAGACGGACTCCGGCGAGCGGAGATTGTGTCGGCCGTGCATATTCTCCACAAAGTGGGCAAAACGCTTTTCAACCTTGATCACTAGCGCCCGCACCAGAGCAATCACCCGCCGAGCGGCCACCAAACCGAGCATCGCCCCGCGGCGGAAAAACTCTTTAGTAAACACCGCCAAGTAAAAAGCCAAATCATCAACCTTGCGATCAAAGGCCTCGCCTAATGAGTAATCACTATGCGCCAGAGCCACCCCGGCCTGCAGGTCGCAAGCCTGCTTGTACACGAGCAAAGCCACAGTGGCAAAAGCGGTGAGGGAAAGCCAAGCAAAAAACATCATAAATAAATGTAAAAGTTAAAATTAAACCGAGAGATCCAGGCGGGCAAACTGGCCAAGCTCGATGCGCTCGCCAAACTTTTGCACCGCCGCTTTGACCAGCTCGTCAACCGTCCGGCCTGGGTCCTTAACAAACGGCTGGGCCAAAAACTCCTCGCGCGAGCCGGGCATCATCGCCGCCGCATGCATCGCCAAGTCGGCAGCCAAAGCTCTAAACTCCGGATTGCCACCCACAAAGTCGGTCTCGGAGTGGAGCACCACCAGCGCCCCCATCGCGCCATTGGAGTGGAGGTAGGAGCCCACGGTGCCGGCACCCAAAGCACGACCGGCTTTTTTATCGGCGACAGCCGCTCCCCGCTCGCGCAAGAGCGCTCGCGCTTTGTCCATGTCGCCGCCGGCCTCCTCAAGCGCCTTTTTGCACTCGGCCACCGAGATGCCCGTCTCGCCGCGCAACTCTTTAATTTGATCGGTATTAATCATTGGACGCTGTTTGGGCCTCGGCAGTTTTGTCGGCCTCCACTTGAGACGCGGCCAAGGCGGCCTTGCCCTCGAGATAAGCGCCGGCCAGCTCCTTAACTACCAAATTGATGGTCGCTTTATTATTGTCGTTGGCTACGATCGGATGAGTAATTAAAGAAAGATCGCAGTCGGCGCCGGCCAAGGCGATTACCGGCACCTTAAGCTGATGCGCCTCTTTAACGGCAATCAGCTCGTCTTTGGGATCGATAATCACCAAAGCGCCGGGCAAACCGGTCAAATTGCCGATACTACCAAAATAGCGCTCCAAGTCGGCCACCTCTTTGGCGATCAGCGAACGCTCTTTTTTGGTATAAACCGAGAGCTCGCCTTTGGCTCCCTTGTCTTTAAGCTCGTTTAGGCGCTCAATGCGCTTGCGCATTTGCTTAAAGTTGGTGAGCGTCCCGCCCAGCCAGCGGAGGGCAACATAGGGCTGGCCGGCCAGCTCGGCGGCGGCGGCCACCACCTCGCGCGCCTCCGATTTAGTCCCCACGAATAGGACCGGCTTGCCCTTACTTGCCACCTCTTTAACCAGCGCCTTGGCCGCGGCTAAAGCCTCGGCCGTTTGGCCCAAGTCGACAATCGAGGCTTGATTGCGAAAGCTAAAAATAAAACGTTTGGTTGAGGGATGGCGGGCCCGCCGCGAGTAGCTAAAATGCGCCCCGAGCTTGGCCAGCTCTTTAATTAGGGACGTATTTTCCGTTTTTGGGACATCAGTAGACATCGGGGCTAGTCTAGCATGGAGCCGACCTCCTCGCAACCGGCTTACGGCTGCTGGGTAAAGCTCTCAATATACTGCAGCGGGATGGTAATGGCTTTAGTGTGGGTGGTGCCGTTGGAGGCTGTCCAATCAACTATTACTCTAACTGGATAATTGCCGCCGCCAAATTCCTTATTGGAAGGGGTGCATAGAGTATTGTTTGTACTAGTAAAGCAAGAGACGAACGAGTCATTATTTCCACTAGAAGGAATGGGGCAACGGTCGGCAAACCGGACTCTAAACTCTTTATCTTGCGTCCCGGATGTAATGTTGGTGCCTCCAGTGCCAAAGTAACCTGTCGGCACCTCACATCCGTTACCATTGGCAATCGTGCGCAATCTGCCGACATCAACACTTAGGGTGCCCGGAGCTCCAGAGTCGTTAGAAAAGCGCAATTTGGCCCGCGTGCTACTAAAGTAATCTTGCGGATAACCAGTACCAACATTAATACCGGTCGCTCTGATATAACGAGTAATAGTGTCATAATCGACAGAGAAATTGCCGCCATTATTATTGTCGTCGTCATCATTAAGATAAACATCGATGATACGATCAGCGCTCATATCAACAGTACAAGATGAAGTCAATGATTGACCGCTGACCCCGAGAGCCCTCTGGCAACCAATACTGCCACTCGGTACTCCTCCCCAAGTAATACTCGAGTAATCAGTTGGGTTAATAAAATCAGCATTAATTTGGATAGTATTGGAGGTGATATTGGGATATGAGCATTCACGCTGGTTCTGGCCTGGAAGTAAAGTACAGTTAGGTAGCAAACCCTGAGGCTGAGCACCGCCACGGGCACTATCATCGCCAAAAATCCGCAAAGTCAGAGTTTTATCAGGTGGACAGCTACCCCCACAACAGCCCCCCGTACAATCTCTAATCGTAACATTGGCATTTGCAGTTACGTTATTGCCCCCACCAACCGGCACACAAGAAATAGTAAATTGGGTGTTTTGTGATATTGCACCACTAGCCTCAGTGCCGCCGGCAATACTCTTAGAGCCAGACCAAACCCCAGCTGGATTAGAGCTACCAGTACAGCTACTGACATTAGTGGCAGCCCAGGTCAATTGAGTAGTTTGACCACTATCAACCTCAACAGGGTTGGCGAACAAAGTCACACTTGGATTTTGAGTACTAATTGCTCCGATCTTGACTTTACTAAAATCGATCCAGCCAACCACATCGGAGCCCCAAGCGTAGCCGTCGACAGTACCGTTAATCAAATTCATTGTCACGCCATAGGAGGCTGTTTTGCTGGCGGTAACGCCGCTCATTTTGATCCAGCCGTCCCAGCCGCCACGAGCAGTATCGATAATCATATTGCCAGAGCAGTTGGTCAGCAAAATACTACAGGCGCGGGCCCAGCCTTTAACTTTACCGTCGGTGTCAAGATAAGCTCCCCGATCATCAAGTCCTGCTGTCGACTGCCCGGCCGGGCCGGTAAAAGTGGGATCAAATTTGACCCAGCCAACATTATTGCTCCAAGCAAAACCAGCCAAACTCCTTTGACCGACAATATTAGGGACCCCCAAACTGACACCAAAAGAGCCCGGGGTGCCGCCGCCGGGGTTATTGGCCGGACTAAAACTGATCCAGCCGATATTTGAACTCCAAGCCCAGCCGGTAAGAGGCAGGCTGTTGGCTTGAGCCTGGGCATAATTTAAACCAATAAAAAGAGCGAGCATCAAGAGGCCGATTGAGGCAAAACCAAAAAATAAGCGGCGCATATTTTTAAATATATTCTTATTTTAATAGTAGCACAGCTCGCTTAATATGGCTTAAGCGTTATCCACATCTTTAATTTCCTTAAAAGCTCGAACAATCGGATCGATTTTGCCCTCAAAAATGGCCTCAATGCCGTGCCAAGACTCCTTGATCCGGTGGTCTGTCACCCGGTCTTGGAGCACGTTATAAGTGCGGATCTTCTCCGAGCGGTCGCCGGTGCCGATTTGGCTCTTGCGCTCGGCTGAGAGATTTTTGGCTTCCGACTCCTCTTTAAGCGCCGCCAATTTGGCTTGCAAAATCTCCAGCGCCTTTTCCTTATTGCGCGCCTGAAAGCGCTCGCTTTGCGAGCGCACCACTATGCCCGTCGGCTTATGGAGCACGCGCACCGCCGTCTCCACCTTGTTTACGTTTTGCCCGCCAGCCCCGCCCGAGCGGGAAAAGGTGATCTCCAAATCGGACGGACTGATGGTAATGGCGTCCATCGACCGCACCGGCAAAATGGCTACCGAGGCGGTCGAGGTGTGGACGCGGCCCTGCTTTTCCGTAGCGGGTACGCGCTGGATGCGGTGCACCCCCTGCTCAAATTTTAAATCATCGTAAACGCCTTTGCCGGCCAGCTCAAAGGTAGCCTCTTTATAGCCGCCCAAACTGCTTTCAGAAGTATCCAAAACGGCGAAACTCCAGCCTCGCGCCGCGGCATAACGCTCGTACATCGCAGCAAGCTCCCTGGCAAAAAGAGCCGACTCCTCCCCGCCGGCACCAGCCCTAATCTCCATGATAATCTCCTTAACCTCGGCCTCCTCTTTGGCCTCTTTGGCGATAATATCTGACATCGAGGCTAGCAGACCGATCTGTTGTTCCTTGAGTGAATTGATTTCCTCCGCGGCCAAAGTGCGCATCGACTCATCGTGCGCCAAGGACTCCACCTCTTTGATTTTAGCGGCCAGCCGGTCATACTCGGCCACCAAATACGCGGTGCGAGGATTGCCGCGGAAGCGCTCAAGCTCATCCATGATCAGTTATTTCTTTTTGCGGGGAGCGGCCGCTTTGGCTTTAGCCGCCCGGCCTTTAAACTTCTCCACTCGGCCGGCGGTATCCATCACTTTTTCTAAACCAGTAAAGAAGGGGTGACAGGCGCTGCAAATCTCCACCTCGATCTTCTCTTTGGTGGAGCCGACGGTAAACTTATTGCCACAAGCGCAAATCACCTTGGCTTGGGCGTGGTAAACCGGATGAATGTCCGCTTTCATAATGGGGTAATCGTACCAGATAATTACTTGGCTTGCAAGATGTCGATCTGCGACTGGTAATTGGTGGCAAAACTCATTACCGCATTGCCGTAAAAAGCGTTTTTGGGATTTTGCCAATTGCCGCCAGCATAGTACTTAAGTGCCGCGCGACGCTCCGAGGCAAAGTCACCGCCGGATGCGCCCAAATCCGACAACAAGAGCGCGGTGGCGGTAAAAGCGTCGCGCGGCACCCACGGATTAGGCGGATTATTGCCGGTAATTTTAGCCACCCGGTCGCGATACAACATCCAGGTGGAGGGGATAAATTGCGACGGCCCCATCGCCCCGCCAAAACCGCCGCCAAACGGGCAAGAGAGCGGCTGGGTCTCGGGATCAAGACCGAGCTCTTTGGTAATTTGGAGATAGGGCGCGATATCGCGCGTCGGCTTCATAATCTGGGAGTAATGTTTCTCGGGCGGATCGCCGGGACGATTGCAGGTGCCAATGTTTTGACCCAAATTGGTCTCTTGAGTCAAGATGGCCAAAATAAGCGCCGGCCGGACACCGGTTTTTTGCGAGGCATAAGTGGCAAAATCAAGCGCCTGCCCAAATGAGATAGCGGTAGAGATGCCCCGGAGACGGAAGAGAGCGTTACGGATATCCTCTTTTTGTTTTTGTTTGTAGGCCAAAATGTCGCGATACTGGCTCTCTTGATTTTTGCTAATCGCCAAGAGGGCCTGCTTCTCCTTCTCGGCGCGTTCAATTTTCGCCTTCTCCGCCTCGATGACTTGGCGGGCGTTGATCTCGGCCGCTTGCCGACTCTCTAAAGTACTTTTCTCCTTTTCGGTAACACTTTTAGTGTCGCGGATATAATTAAACGACTGATGTAGCGACGCCTGGATCGAGTCGAAGGTGTTGATATCGCCAAACAAGCGCGAGAGTGAGTTGTCGGCGAGCGCCACCTCGACCAAAGAAATGTCGTCGAGCTCCCGGTAATTGCGCAGGAGCTCCTCGAGCGACTCCTCGCCGGCCTCGATTTTGGAGGTTAAAGCGCCGATCACCTCGCGCTTTTTACCAATGTCGGTACCCAAACGCCTGATCTCCAATTGCTTGGCTTGGATTTTTAATTTGGCGGTATTGATTTGATAAGTGAGAATCTCGATGTCGCGGGCAATCGAGGCCGTCTCCTTTTGTTTAGACTGCAATAATTTGGTCTGATCGGCGATCTCGGCCTCGACTTTTTTAAGCTCGGCCTCAAGCCTGGCCTGATCAGCCGCGTTTAAACCACTGTTTTGGGCCCAGGCGCCAGCCGGCCAGATTACGCTGGCACCAATCAAAACCAAAATAAAAACCCAATGGTTTTTAAGCATTGGGCTCATTATAGCAAATTGATTTAAGTTATTCAGCCGCCGGAGCCGACTCGGGCGCAGGGATCTCCTCCTCATCCTTTTTGCCTTTTTGCTCCACCTCGATAGCCGAGAGATCCACCGGCACCTCCTCCTCTTTGACCTCCTCACCAGCAACGGTAATTGAGGCCACCACCTCCTCCGGCTCGGCAATAACGGTAACCCCGGCCGGCACGGCAATATCTTTAACCAACACTTGGCTGTCTAGGGTGGCCAAGGCCGAGATATCGACGGTTAAATTATGAGGCAAGTTTTTGGGCAAAGCCTCGATCTCGATCTCATGCAAGACTTTAATGAGCGCGCCGCCCAAGTCTTTAACCGCCGGCGACTCGCCCGCAAACTCAAGCGGCACATTAACCCGGATCGGCTTGCTCATATCAACGACCAGCAAATCGGCATGAAGCGGCTCACCCGTAACCGGATGAAAATCAACACCATGAATCAGCGCCTCTTTGGTGCCGTCGGGCATAGCTACCGAGACAATCGAGGACTCGCCGGCATGAGCAAACACTTTTTTAAATTCTTTGGTGGAGAGGAAAAGGGGTTTGGCCTCGCTTTTGCCGCCGTAAACCACCACAGGCAATTTGCCCGCCTTGCGGTAAGGGGCTAATTGCTTGCCAAAAATAGTCCTAGCCTCGGCCGTTAACGTTTCCATAATATCGGGTCTAGTATACCCGACACCCCAAAAAAGTAAAGACCGGTGATAGTAAAACTTGCATCCAGGTGGCGATTTGGTATAATGGCCGGCAAATGGAATTGCTTAGCCTCTTGTTACCTTGGGCCCAAATTGTCGTCTCGGTACTCTTAGTCGCCGCCATCCTCTTCCAGCAAAGCGAGGCTGGTTTGGGTAGCGCCTTCGGCGGGGGCCAAACCGGCGGCATCGCCCACACCAAGCGCGGCAGCGAGAAAGTCCTTTTTTACAGCACCATCGCCTTAGCAATTGCTTTTGTGGTACTAGCCCTACTATCTCTCTTTATTTAAACTCTCCAAATAATCACTAAAATTTGTCCGTGAAAGACTTATCATCTTCTTCTTTGTTGTTGCGCTTGACCGGCGCCTTAAAACGCCTCGCCCGTTACCCGGGCCAAGAGGCGATCTTAAAGGCGCCGCATACTTTTAGCCGCGGCCAAAAAATTTTACTGGTTTTATTATTAGTCATCGGCTTTGTCGGCTTAGTCGGCGCCGTTACCACCTTTAACCGCCGTTTTGTAGTGGCGGTGCCGACGGCCGGCGGCAGCCTCAAGGAGGGCGTGGTCGGCTCGCCGCGTTTTATTAACCCGCTATTGGCCGCCACCCCCGCCGACCGCGATTTAACCACCTTGATTTACTCGGGATTAATGCGGGCCAAGGGCGACGAGCTGATCCCCGATCTCGCCCAGTCGGTTGAGCTGTCGAGCGACGGCAAAACCTATACCTTTACTTTAAGGCCTAATTTATTTTGGCACGACGGCGAGCCGGTCACTGCCCAAGATGTGGTTTTTAGTGTTGAGCGCGCTCAAGATCCAATGGTTAAAAGCAATAAGCGAGCCTCTTGGGAGGGCGTCAAGGCCGAGGCTATCGACGCCCGCACCGTCCGCTTTACCCTCAAGCAGCCGTTTGTCAATTTTTTGGAAAATACGACCATGGGCATTTTGCCCAAGCATCTATGGGGCGAGGCGACAGCCGAGCAATTGGCCGGCAGTGAGTTAAATGTCGAGCCTATCGGCACCGGTCCTTATCGCATTAACAGTATCAAGCGCGACCGCACCGGTATCCCCACTTACTACGAATTAATTCCGTTCAAACACTTTGCTTTGGGCCGGCCGTACATTAACCGAATCCAACTCCAGTTTTACCCCAATGAGACCGAGTTGTTAAACGCCTTTGACCGCGGCGAGATCAAAGCGATGAACGCCGTCTCTCCCGAAATTGCCAAGATACTAGATCTGAAAGAAAGCGTCATTCATTCGACCCCTTTACCGCGGCTGTTTGGCCTCTTTTTTAATCAAAATCAGGCGCCGGTCTTGGCTTATCGGGAGGTCCGGCAAGCTTTGGAGTTGACGATTGATCGCCAAACGATTATCGACAAGGTTTTAGGCGGCTTTGGCTTGGCCACCTCCGATCCGGTATTGCCGTTTAGTAGCCTGACCGCCTCAAGCACCGCCACCACGACCAATTGGGCCGCCGCCGAATCGTTATTGTCTGGTGCCGGCTGGCAGCGGGACGAACGGGGCCGTTGGTTCAAAAAAACAAAAACGGGCACGACTCCGCTTGCTTTCGCTATCACCACTTCCGACGTGGCGGATTTAAAAGCCACCGCCTTGCTCCTCCAAACGATGTGGCAATCTTTTGGCGCACAGGTGGAGGTTAAAGTATTTGAAATCGGCGATCTTAACCAAAACAGCATCCGGCCGCGCAAATATGACGCCTTGCTGTTTGGTGAGATTATCGGCCGGCATCCGGACCCGTTCTCTTTTTGGCATTCCTCCCAGCGTTTGGACCCGGGGCTCAATATCGCTTTGTACACCAATTCTAGCGTCGACAAGCTGCTTGAGGACGGCCGGGCCGCGCGCTCCAAAGAGGCTCGCGATCAAAATTATCTCAAGGCGGCCGCTTTGATCAAAGCCGATCAGCCGGCCATTGCCTTGTATGTCCCGAATTTTATTTACATTTTGCCAAAACAAATTAAAGGTGTTGAATTGGGCCATTTGACCAGGCCGGATGAGCGCTTTATTAATGTTTATGAATGGTACAGCGCCACTGATTTGATTTGGAAATTTTTCCAATCGCGATAATTAATTAACCGCTTAACAAATATTTATGACTCCAGATCAAACAACCGCAAAACCAACCACCACCGCTCCCGGACGGAGCTTTGGTCCTCGCCGCCGCGGCGGCAAGCGCCCGCCGCGGCGGCCGCTTGCGCGCCCAATCGGTCTCAAGCCGCGGCCAGCCAGCACCAAAGCGCTGCCGCCGCTTGAGCCGGGCAATATCCGCATCATCCCCTTGGGCGGCGTCGAGGAGGTGGGCAAAAATATGACCGCCGTCGAGTATGAGGGCGACATTTTGGTCATCGACATGGGCTTTACTTTCCCCGACGACGAGACGCCGGGCGTGGACTATATTATCCCCGACGCCACTTACTTGGAGCAAAACAAGCACCGCATCAAAGGCGTGGTCATAACCCATGCCCACTTGGACCATATCGGCGGCATCCCCTACATCATGCCTAAAATCGGCAACCCGACGATTTACACCACCCTCCTCTCGGCGGTGATGATTAAAAAGCGCCAGGAAGAATTCCCTCATCTGCCGCCGCTTAACCTCCAAACCGTCGAGCCCAACGAGCGCCTAACCTTGGGTCATTTTAAAATCCGTTTTTTTACCGTTACCCACACGATTCCGGACTCGTTTGGCGTAATTATCGACACCCCTTACGGCAACATCATCTTTACCGGCGACATTAAAATCGACACCAAGGACAATATCCCGGTCGAAAGCGAAGTAAAAACTTTTGAAAAGCTGGGCAAAGAAAAAACTTTGCTCCTGGTAGCCGAGTCCACCAATGTGGAAAAGCCCGGCTTCTCTTACCCTGAGCGTGAGGTCCAAGCCAATCTACGCCAAATCATCGCCAATGTCCCGGGCCGCATCGTGATCGGCACTTTTGCTTCGATGTTTGAGCGCATCGTTTACATGGTCCAAGCCGCCGAGAGCCTGGGCAAAAAAGTGGTGGTGGAGGGACGCTCAATGCGCACCAATGTGGAGATCGCCAAAGAGCTGGGGATCTTAAAAATCAAAAAAGAAACGATTATCCCGGCCGAGCAGATCGGCGATCATCCGGAAAACCGGATAGTGATCTTGGCCACCGGCGCCCAAGGCGACGAGTTTGCCGCCTTAATGCGGATGTCCACCAAAGAACACAAACATATCAAACTTAAAAAGGGCGATACGATCCTGCTTTCCTCCTCGGTAATCCCCGGCAATGAGAAAAGCGTCCAAAAATTAAAAGACAATCTCTCGCGCCAGGGAGCTAAGATCATCCACCACGGCATTGCCGACGTCCACTCCTCCGGCCACTCGTACCAGGGCGAGCTTGAGTGGATACACAAAATGCTCAAGCCCAAATTTTTTATCCCGGTGCATGGCCACCATTCCATGCTTTGCGTCCATGCCGACATGGCCCGGCGCTTGGGCGTGGCGGAGCAAAACGCTATTGTACCTGACAACGGCATGGTGATCGAGATTGCCGACGGAGGCGAACGCATTTTTGCCCACAAAGAGACCGTCTCGAGCAAAGTGGTAATGGTCGACGGCTTGGGCGCCGGCAATGTCCAGGAGGTCGTAATCCGCGACCGTCAAGCCCTGGCCCAAGACGGCATGTTTGTAATTATTGCGATGGTCGACTTAAAAACCGGCCAGGTGCGCAAGTCGCCCGACATTATCTCGCGCGGATTTATTTACTTAAAAGAGTCGCAGGATCTCCTCCGTCAAGTGCGCGGCCAAGTCAAAAAAATCATCGAGGACTCCACCAAGCAGATGAACCCAATCAATTTTGATTACGTTAAAAATGCCATCCGCGAGGACGTCGGGCGTTACTTGTTCCAAAAAACCCACAAACGACCGATTATTCTGCCAGTTTTAATTGAGGTATAATAGTAGGCAATGCCTGTAAAGCGCGCGCGTTTATTTACTTATGTCGCCGGTTTTGCCGTCGCGGTAGCCACGGCTTTGCCAGCTTACGTCAACTCCTCCTTTTTGGCGACCATTGTCTCCGATCAAAAAGTCGGTTTGGTTTACACTTTGTCGTCGGTGGCGGCAATTATCGCTCTGGCGGCTACGCCGACACTGGTCCGTTGGTTTGGCAATATTGCGGTAGTAACCGCCGTTGGCAGTTTAACCTTGTTCGCTTTAGTGATCCTCTCCACCGGGCCCAGCCTTAAATGGTGGGCGCTCGGCTTGTTTGGTTTTTACTACGCGGCGATGTTTGTCCTCCGTTTTACTCTCGATTTATATCTCGAGCATCTGTCAAATGACGGCCACACCGGCGAGATCAGGGGTCTGTTTTTGACCGTCATCAATTTTGCTTGGCTCTTCTCGCCTCTCGTCGCCGGCATCTTGATTACCGCTTGGGGCTTTGAGAGCTTGTACTTTTTGGCCGCCTTAACGCTGGTGCCGCTCCTGTATGTCGCGACACGCTACCTGGCCCGCTCCGAGATCAAGCCGGTCTCCGGCCGCTCCTTATTGGCCGTGGTCAAAAGCCTGCTATTTAAAAATACTAGTCGCATCGCCAATCTGCGCCGGATCCTGTGGATCGACTTATTGCTTAACTTTTTTTACGCGGTGATGGTTATTTACCTGCCGCTTTATTTGACCCAGGAGATCGGCCTCTCTTGGTCGGAGATCGGCGTCATCTTTACTTTAATGCTCTTGCCGTTTGTGTTGTTGGAGTATCCGCTGGGACGGCTGGCCGACCGCTGGCTGGGTGAGAAAGAGATTTTGGCGGTGGGGCTCACTATTGCCGGGCTATTTACCTTGTTTATCCCGTTTGTCGACTCAAGCTCGCTGGTTGTTTGGGGCGGGCTCCTGTTTATGACGCGCGTCGGCGCCAGCGCCATCGAGGCGATGAAGGAGATTTATTTATTTAAAAAAATCGACGGTGATGATGCCGCTATCGTCAGCCTCTCCCGCGACGCCATCCCCGTCTCTTACATTATTGCGCCCCTGGCAGTAAGCGCCCTCCTGGCCTACCTCGCTCTGCCGCAAATCTTTTTTGCCTTGGGCCTCCTGATGTTTGTCGGTTTGATCCCTACGTATCGCTTATTAGATACTAAATAATTTAAACCAAAAAAAATTGGCCTCCGCTGTGCGCACAGCGGAGGCCTTATTCATTTGATCGACCCGCGAATGGGACTATTGCCCACGCTGTGCCGATCTTTTTCGGGGGAATGAGCGGTCCATTGACCGCCTTCGCCCGTCAAACATTGAGCCGTAATGGCGAGGTGGGGTGTATCTTTTGCAATATTTTACCCAACTCGCACAAACCGGCCCTCTACCCCCCCAGTATAGCAAATCCCCACAATTTGTCAAGTACCCTACGTGACCAGCTCGCGGAGAGCGCAATATTGGCAAGTTTTGTCGTCGCAGCGCCTACTCCAAAAAGCCAGCTCGGCGATCTCGGTCGCCACACGTTTAATTGTCTCTTCTAGATTTTTAATATCCGAATCAGCGATTTCAAATTTTTCTTTTTTATAGATAGGCCTGCCCTCTGTAGCTTTAGCGGAGGAGGGCTCAATAAAATCAATTTCCCCCGCCATCATTTTATATTTGCCGTTGTCGTAGCGGTCAAGCAATAATTTGTAAAACACCAATTGCCTAAAGTAGCTCCCGTCATCGTCTTTGGTCTCGCCCTTAATCTCTTTGGGTGTTAAAGGTTGGCGCGTTTTGTAGTCAGTCACCAAAACTTGATTGCCACCGCCCAAAAACTCCAACCTGTCGATTTTGCCGTTTAATTTAATTTCAGGAGTTAAGAGCACGCCCTTAATATCGAACTCGGTTAAAAAGATCTTGCCGTCCCAGTCGGCATGATACCGGTCATACCAGCCGGCCAGCGCCTTTTGGCCCTTGTTAAGCGCTTGGTCAAAAGCGCCGGCCAAAAGCGGCTCACGGCGCAAATGGTACTCAAACCCGGCCAAGAGCTCCTCTTTACTTACCGGCTCGCTCTTGAGTCGTCTAAATAAATCGGCCAAGGCGTTGTGCACCGCCGTACCGTACAAAGCGCTGGCTGGCTTGGCCTCGGGCAAGCGGATCAAGTTGCGGTAAAAATAGCGCCACGGGCACAGCAAATAATTGTTCAGCGCCGAGACCGATAGTCCTTGCTCGGCCAAAGCGGCCCGGATCCAATCGCGATAATCAGCCCCGGCCGCCGTACCGGCGGCCGGGGCGGAAAGCGATCCCCTCTCGCGGGCAAAGCGCGTCTCGAGCTCTGTGGTATCAAATTGGTTTTTGAACTCGTCTTTGATCTCGGCCAAAAACTGGGACGGCAGCTGCTCTTTGCCGGCGAGACTCTCGGTGGCATAACTGATAAACACCGCCCGCCGAGCGCGCGTTAAAGCCACGTAAAACAGGCGGCGCTCATCCTCGGTAGCATCGCCGCTCTCGGCCAAATCGCCATAAATGTCGGGCAGTAGTTTGATCAACTCGCGCCGACGCTGGCCGCCAAAGTGCCCGTCATAAACGCCGGTAATGTACACATAATCAAACTCAAGCCCCTTGGCTCGGTGGGCAGTCATTAAACGCACACGCCCGGGCAGGCCGCCGGCACGCGAGCGCTTGATCAACAGGCCGTGTGCCCTCACCGTCCCCAGATAAGTTAAAAAATCGGCAAGCATAGCCTCCGGATGACTCTCAAGCAAAATGCCAATCTCAAGTGCCAGCCGCTCGAGCGCTTCCAGTCGGTCAAGGGCATCGGGAGCACCGAGCAGGCGCGGCAAAATACCCGACTCCCAGACGATTTGCTCAAACAAGGCCGGCAAATTGTCATTGGCGGATGTTTGTCGCCAGCGCGCCACCTGCTCATAGACAGGGGCAAAAGCGGCGGTCTCTTTTAAAAGCTCGTAAAGCGGGCGCTTGTCTTTGGCGGCTTGTCCGATCAGCTGATATACCGCAAGTGGATCGAGTTTAAACAGATCAAGATGCAGCAATTTGGCCAGTGCCTCGTCGTCGCCAAAGCGCTCTACCGCCTCCAAAATGATAATCAACCGGCGGACATCGCCTTGAGTCAATAAATCCTGATCCGATTCAATGATGCAATTGAGGCCCGCTTGCTCAAGTGCCCGCGCCAAAGGGAAGGCGTCTTTGTTGTCGCGATAAAGTACGGCAATCTCCTCGGGCACCGCCCCGGCCGCGATTTGCTCTTTGATCAGAGCGGCTACGGCAAAATGCTCCGCCGCCGGCCGGCTAAAAGCCGCGATTTTAACCGGCGCCGGCGCATGCTTGCTTTTGGCCTCTAGCCTCACTTGGGCTCCGCCGGCGGCGGCCGTTGTCGGCAGCAAACTGTGAGCGGCATCGAGCACCGTTTGCTGGGAGCGGTAATTCTCGGTCAGAGTAATTAAAAGAGCATTGGGGTATAATTTTTTGAAATATAAAAAGTTTTGGAGCGAGGCGCCTTGAAAGCGGAAAATAGCTTGCTTTTCATCCCCCACCACAAATAAATTGGGCTCGGGGTGAAAACTGGCTAACAACTCGATAATTTTATTTTGAGCGTTATTGGTGTCTTGATGCTCGTCGATTAAAATATACTGGTGCTCCTCCTGGAGAATTTGGCGCAGGGTCTCATCCTGCGCCAGCACCGCGAGCACCTCCATAATCATATCGCTGTAATCGTAAGCCTTGTCGGCAGCCAGCTTGGCTTGATAAGCGGCATAAACGCGGGAGAGCTCCTCGTTTTTGGCCAAATCTTTTTCCTGCTTTAGGATCTCAGCCTTGACTTTGCCTTGGTGGGCGCCCTTGGTGTGGACGCGATCCGCTCGCCCGGCCAATGTTTTTTGGGCGTTGGCGACCAAGGCGCCAAATTTTTCCGGCGTGATGCCCTCGCGCTTTAAGTCGCTGATGGCCGCCACAATCGAGCGGATGTAAAGGAGCGGATCGCCAAAAGGCTTAAGGAGTACGAGCGGCAGCGCGCCAACCAGCTCCTCGATCATCCGCACCTGATCCACCTCGGTAATGGCACGAGCGCCGATAATGCGGGGAAAATGCTCCGGATATTGGCGGATAATACCGTTGCAAAAACCGTGGAAGGTGCTGATCACGACGGCATAAGCCCGGCTGCCGATGATCTCAGCCAAGCGGGAGCGCATATTGGCCGCCGCCGCCTCAGTAAAAGTCAGCGCCAAAATATTGGCCGGTGCGGTGTCGGTTGCCCGCAAAATATTGGCAATGCGCAAAGTGAGCACTTGGGTCTTGCCGGTACCGGGACCGGCCACCACCATGACCGGCCCCTCCACGGCATCTACCGCCTGTTTTTGCCCAAGATTAAGCCTGGCGTAAAGCCTTTGGAATTTAAGCTCGCCTTCCATAGTGGCAGTATAACGTAATTTTGCTACAATAGCGGTATATGCTCCATCAACAAATCAAAGATGAGATTAAGGCGGCGATGAAGGCCAAAGATCAGGTTAAATTAGCGGTGGTTCGCGGACTCGTCTCCGCCTTGACTAATGAGCTGGTAGCCAAAGGCAAAAAACCGGATGAGATGCTAAGCGATGAGGAGACCCTAGCGGTAATCAAGCGCGCCGCCCGCCAGCGCCAAGACTCAATTGAGCAATTTAAAGCCGGCGGACGGGACGATTTGGTCCAAGCCGAGAGCGCCGAGCTTGCTGTTATCCAAACCTATCTCCCAGCTCAAATGTCGCGCGAGGAAATCGCCAAAATCGCCGCCGCCAAAAAAGCCGAGTTGGGTGTAACCGACAAAGCTAAAGCCGGTATCTTAGTTGGAGCGATTATCAAAGCCACAAGCGGCGCGGCCGATGGTGCCGTCGTCAAAGAGGTTGTCGACAACTTATTTTAAATTATGACCCGCCAAACCATTGAAACTGTCTTTTTTCTTGCCGCGTTGGGTTTAGTGGTCGTATTGCTCGCTTGGCTGATCAAGCCTTTTGTCCATGCTTTGGTTTTAGCCTTGGTTTTGGCGATTTTGGTCAAGCCGGTTTACCGCCGGCTCCGGCGCTGGTTGGGCGGGCATGGTACGGCAAGCGCCTTAATTACCGTCATTGCCTTGTGTCTGATTATTTTGGCCGTTATCGCCTTAATTGGCACACAGGTGGCCCAAGAGACGATCAATCTCTACAATGCCTACTTGGACCCCTCCTCATCCTCGCCTCTCTTAGAGCAATTGGCCGCCCAAATCCAAAATATCGCACGCGAGATTAGTCCGTTTATTACCATCGACCTCGACTCGGTACGAAGCCAAATCCTCTCTTGGCTCGTCGAGCATGTCAGCAACTTTTTTAGCGGCTTTGCCGCGGTGGCGATCAATCTCTTTTTGATGTTGCTCTCGCTCTTTTACCTCCTGCGCGACGGCGCCGCTCTGCGCCAAGGCCTGGTTAAAACCGTGCCCTTGCCGGCGGGCGAGACCGAGATTATCCTCCACCGCCTCGAGACCACGGTTACCTCGGTTATCCGCGGCTCACTTACCGTGGCGGTGATCCAGGGCACTTTAAGCGGCATCGGTTTTGCCCTCTTTGGCATACCCCAGCCGGTACTCGGGGGCAGCGTTGCCGCCATTGCCGCCCTAATCCCGGGGGTAGGCACTGCCTTAGTTTTGACGCCGGCGATTGTTTATTTGTTTTGGGCCGGCTCACTCGCAAGTGCCCTGGGACTCCTGATTTGGGGAGTTTTGGCCGTCGGTTTGATCGACAATTTACTGGGGCCGGTGCTGGTCGGCCGAGGCGTCGCCTTGCATCCGTTTTTGATTTTGCTCTCGGTGCTTGGGGGACTCGCCTTTTTTGGCCTGACCGGCTTTATTTTGGGCCCGCTGGTACTTAGTTTCTTTTTTGCTTTATTAACCTTATACGCTTATCATGACGCCAAATATGCCTAAATTTAAATCGATTCGCCTCTTTTTTGACCATGTGGAGGATAAGGTCCGCGGCTATTTGAGCTATCGACCAATTTGGTATGCCTTTGTCTCCGGTATCGGCGTCGTCCTCTTTTGGCGCGGAGTGTGGCACACCGCCGACAATTATCCGTTTATGACCGGGCCGATGTCGATTATTGTCGGCAGCTTAATTATGCTTTTTAGCGGCGTTTTTGTGGTGATGTTTATCGGCGATCATATTATTATGTCCGGACTCAAGGGCGAGAAGAAAATCGTTGAGAAAACCGAGCGCGAGTTGCAAGAGGAGGAGAATCGAATTATCCGACTGGAGCACAAGCTCGACCACCTGATCGCCACTTTAAATAACAAAAAACCGGCCCGGAGCAAAGCTCCGAGCCGAAATGAGAACGGAAACGGGTAGAGAAGTAGAGAATTAGGCTGATCTCTCCGCCAAGACTGGCGGCAATGCGAGAACTTGGACAATATTGGCAAACACCGTCTCAGGTGGCTGCTCGCCAGGTAGGGAGACCTTAACAAGACCCATCTCCCGATGATTCCGAATAAAGTTAATCATCGGTAGAGTCTCGCACTTGAACACTTCGACCCGAGACCAAAAAACGGCCTCCTGATCATCACACCGCTCTCCCCGATCGACCGGTTTGGCGCGCAGTCGACCCAAACAAACCTTGATCGGTGTATCAAGATGGAGCAAGATGGCTCTACCTTGTTGCCGATAAGGCTTGGTTATGCCGATTCGATCCAAGGTGCGCAGAAAATCTTGTGCTTGTGGTACCGATCTCGGAAACCCGTTAAAGATAATATTGGCATCGGGATTCTGGCGTAAAATTTGTGCCACCTCTGCCTCAACTACCTTCAATACGACCTCCGCGGGTACCAACTCCCCCCGGCTTTGATATTTGCAGATTTTCTCTGCAAATTTACCACCCGTCTCCACTTGACGGCGTAGAGCCTGGCCGGCGTTAACAATACGGTAGTCGTATTGCTCCGCCAAAGACGTGGAGTGCTTGTCTTTACCACCAAGCGGTGGCGATACTACCGCCAAAACTTTTAAACTCATACTCACCTCCCAAAGACCAAAGCTATTGGGCCGCCCCTGCGACCCTTCCAACGGAAAAGTATAAACCAAAAACGTTGTAATGTAAAGGCAAATGGTCTAAGCTAGGGTGATGAAGCCCAACTTCCGCCATTATAAACGCGAGGGCCAAAAGGGAGCCGCCCACTGGTGGGATCGCGAGTACCGCGATGCCAAAAACCTGGCCCTCTCCGACGAGCCGAGCGAGGATTTGCTTAAATTTACCCGCTGGCTTGTCCGCGAGACGGGAGGGAGCGTCTTAAACCGCCACGCTACCGTACTCGACCTGGGCGCCGGCAACGGGCGCAATTTGATTTATTTGGCGCGCGAGTTCGGCCTCAAGGGACTGGGCTACGATATCTCAAGCGAGGCGCTCGCCCAAGCCAAAAAGAAAAGCGTCGGCCTCGACCTCGTCTACGAGGCGCGCTCCATCGCCCAACCCCTGCCTCTGCCTCGCGCCTCGCAGACTGTGGTGCTTGATATGATGACTTCGCATTTTTTAAACCACTCCGAGCGCGAGCGCCTGTTGGCCGAGATTGTCCGAGTGCTCAAGCCGGGCGGCTGGCTTTTTATTAAAACTTTTTTGCTGGACGAGGACGAGCACGCCAAGCGCTTACTCCGCGAGCATCCGGCCGGCGAGCCTGGCTCCTATATCCATCCGCGCATCGGCGTCGCCGAGCACGTCTTTAGCGAGCAGGAGCTTGTCGACTGGCTGGCGCCGCATTTTACTATACGTAAAATTGCCAAATCGCATCGCCATCTCGTCCGCGGCCGTCCCGCCAAACGCCGCAACATCTCTGTCTACGCCGAGTTAATCTAATTTTACTCCTGACTGGGCTGGCGGATAAAGGTGACAGAGTTAAGGAGCGGCTCAAAGTCGCGGCGGAGATCCGAGTCCTCGCTAATAAACATCCCGCTAAAAACGTAAATTTTTTCGCCGTGGGCGACGACCACATTATCCGAGGCGTACAGCCCATCAGCTAAATAACGTACCGCTTTAGCCCCGCCCACTACCACTTCTTTAACCTCGCCTTGTTTTAGATTAATATTGCTAAACTGCGGATGAGTCTCGGCCCAAACTGCCGGCCACTGTTTAAGCGTATTTTTAAATATTTGGATAGTGATAGTGGCCGGACCCTCGCCACCTATCGGCCGCGGTGCGGCGGCGTCCTCTGCCGTCAACAAAACAAGCGACTGTACAAACTCGGAGTTGCCGTCGGCACCGGCGCCCACTTGGAGTACGTAGCCGGCCGGATATTTAAACTCCAAGCCTAAATTGGCATCGCTAAAAGTCTGATAGACGCTCGGAGCTGTGAGGTCGCCCGAGCCCCAAAACCAATAGCCCGCACTCAAGGCGATGACGATTAAGATAATTAAACCGGCCAGTTTATTACTCATTGCGGAGATAGTGGTCAGCCGACTCACAAGGGACCACCGACTGATCCTCGGCCACCTGACCTTTAACTTTAACCTGGTCGCCAATCTTGATTAAGTTGACGCCGGGGATATTGCCCGCCTGGTAAGCGGCGCACAGCGGCAGTCCCATTGAGGGCACCGCCACAGTAATCTCCTCGCCGCTGGCCGCCTTAAGCGAGATAAGGTACGGGCCGTCGAGAGCGATTTGATCGCTATTAATCACCACCGCCGTACCGACCAACTCTACTGTCTGGCCGGGCGTTAAGACGATACTCTCTCCGCCGCCCCATTGCCGATAAGCCCAAAATCCGGCCACCACGACCGCAACCACTACCACCAGCCAAATGATTTTTTTAGTCATATACGGGAATTATAGCAGACTATTTTTGCTCGACAATGTTGGCTGCCGGTCAGGGACTCGAAGCTTACAGCTTCGGTACAGGTTTTCGATATTTTTGCAAAATATCTGAAGAACCTTTTCGAGATCCCTGACGCAGGTAAAACTGTTTACCTGCTACCGGACAACTCTCCGCTTTGCTCCGAGCTGCCGGTCAGGGACTCGAAGCTTACAGCTTCAGTACAGGTTTTCGATATTTTTGCAAAATATCTGAAGAACCTTTTCGAGATCCCTGACGCAGGTAAAACTGTTTACCTGCTACCGGACAACTCTCCGCTTTGCTCCGAGCTGCCGGTCAGGGACTCGAACCCCAATACCATCCTCCAGAGGGATGTGTCCTACCATTAGACGAACCGGCAAGTAGTGACCACACTGTAACAAATTAGGCTCTGATTTGACAACAATTTAAAATCGTTTATACTGTACCTTAGATCTTTCACCGATTCCTCCTGTATCCTGCCATCCCCGTGATGGATAGTACGGATCGTTCCCCAAACAGCCGCTGGTCTCTTATCCCGCTTTGAGACCGGCGGCGCTTTTTATTATTGTAAAAATTTGGCCATAAAGATCACGTCGTCCAGGCCATCTTCGTTTTCCACCGCCTGGCGGCGGCGACCCTCTACCTCATAGCCTAGGCGCTTGTATAAATTGATCGCCTGGCTGTTTTTGGCAAAAACCTCAAGCTCGAGCCGCCTAATCCGGCGCTCGCGGGCCAGCGCTTCCGCTTGCGCCAAAAGCTTGGTGCCGATGCCTTGCCCCCTATAATCTTTTTTAACTGAGACGACGGCAATATAGGCATTGCCCCGGAATTTGGAAAATTTGGCCAATATCACCGAGATATAGCCCACCGGCATATTGTCGGCAAAATATAAAAAGACGGCCGCCCGCTTGCGGGTAATCAGGCGGCGCGCCAAGACATGCCAAAAGGTCTCGCGCCGCTCGCCGCGGCCGACCGCCAGTTGATTAGTCTCCTGCTCAATCTCTCGTCGCAAGCGGACAAAGCTCGGTATCGTAATGATCGTCAGCGGTTTAATCATTTGCTACTCTACTATTTTATCATAAAACGGATTTTGTCCCTCACTTGTTAATAAGGCTGATTTTGGATATAGTGATCTTTCTACTGTATTTTATGCAAATAAGAAATATCGCCATTATCGCCCATGTCGACCACGGCAAAACCACTTTGACGGACGCAATACTCCGCCAGACTGGAGCCGTGGTGGAGGGCAGCATGGACTCCAATACCTTGGAGCAGGAGCGGGGTATCACCATTTATGCCAAAAATGCCGCCACCAAATATAAAAACACCAAGATCAATATTGTAGACACGCCGGGGCATGCTGACTTTGGCTCCGAGGTTGAGCGCGTCCTCCGCTCCATCGACTCGGTATTGTTAGTGGTTGACGCCCAAGAGGGCCCGATGCCCCAAACCCGCTTTGTGCTTAAAAAGTCGCTGGAGATCGGCCACAAACCAATTGTGGTTTTAAATAAAATCGATAAGCCCGCCGCCGACCCCGCTCGCACTCATGATGAGATTTTGGAATTATTTTTTGAGCTGGGTGCCAGTGAGGAGCAACTGGCTTTTAAAACCGTTTACGCTATCGGCAAGGACGGCGTGGCCATGCGCGAGCTTGCCGACCCGCGCGTTAATTTAGATCCGCTCTTGGATGTGATTTTGGAGGAGGTGCCGCCCGCCCCCAGCAATGCCGACGCGCCCCTTAAGGCCCAACCGTTTAATTTAGGCTATGACAACTTTTTGGGCCGCCTGGCCGTTGCCCGCGTCTATGACGGCGTGCTTAAAACCGGCAGCCCGGTATTTATTAAAAAGGCGGGCGGCGCGGTGGAGAGCGGCCGCGTTACCAAACTTTTTACCTTTGATGGGATTAAGCGCGTCGAGACTAATGAGGCCCAGGCGGGTGACATTGTCCTGATTGCCGGCCTGCCCACTATTTACATTGGCGACACCATTTGCAGTAGTAAAGAGACCGAGGCCCTGCCGGTAATCCGCGTCGACGAGCCCACTATCGCCTTAAACTTTTTAGTGAATAACTCGCCTTTTGCCGGCCGCGAGGGCAAATATGTAACCGGCCGTCAGATTAAAGAGCGCTTGGAAAAAGAGTTGGAGGTTAATGTTGGCTTACGGGTCGATTTTGGCGATGATGAGATGCGCGTCTTTGGCCGCGGCGAGCTCCATATTGCCATTTTACTGGAGAATATGCGCCGCGAGGGCTATGAGCTCCAAGTGTCGCAACCGCGGGTGATTATTAAAGATATTGATGGCGTAAAAAGCGAGCCGTTTGAGGAGGTGACGATTGAGGTGCCAAGCGAGATGCAAGGCGTGGTGATTGAAAAATTGTCTAAACGGGCCGTCCATATGACTAATTTAAAACCGGATGGCAACCGCGTCCGCCTCACCTTTGAGGGGCCAACGCGCGGCCTTTTGGGCTATCGCGGCCAATTCGTCGTCGACACTAAAGGCGAGGGGATTTTAGCCAGCCGGGTAATTGGTTTTAAGCCTTACGCCGGCGAGATCGAGAAGCGGCAAGTTGGCTCAATGACCTCGATGGCCGCCGGCAAAGCGCTCGCCTTCTCGCTCGCCAATTTGCAAACTCGCGGTACGCTCTACATTGGCGCCAATACGGAAGTGTATGAGGGCATGGTGGTGGGCAATACCGCCAAAGGCGAGGAGATGACGGTTAATCCGACCAAAGGCAAACAACTTACCAACATGCGCGCGAGCGGCTCGGACGAAAATATCTTTTTAACTCCGCCGCTACCAATTACCATTGAGCGCGGTTTGGAAATTATGGCTGATGATGAGTATTTGGAAATTACCCCCACCTCCACCCGCCTGCGCAAACAATTCCTCACCGAAGCGGAGCGCGCTAAAAACAAGCGCAAAGAAAACAATTAAAAACTTGACTTACTTATTTAGATAATATATAATAGAAAGGTTATATATGTATCGCAAACAATCGTTTAATAAACACCGCTCTCGACCGCCACATCGTGGCGGTTTTAAGCGTGGTGGAGCTCGTAGGGGCAACAAACGCCGGTTTGGCCAGCACATCGACGTCTCCCGCTTTATTAATAAGGCGGTAATCACCGAGCAGGTGGAGCATTTTGTGCCCGAGCATAAATTTACCGATTTTAATATCGATAACCGCTTAAAGAAAAATATTTTAGACAAAGGTTACGACCTCCCCACCCCGATTCAAGATAAAATCATCCCCCACGTTTTGCGTGGTTTAGATGTGGTCGGTATTGCCAATACCGGCACCGGTAAAACCGCCGCCTTCCTGATCCCCTTAATCAATAAAGTGATTCTCGATCCGCGTCAGCGCGTTTTAGTGGTCGTGCCTACCAGGGAGCTCGCCATCCAAATTGAGGATGAGCTTAAAGGCTTTACCCCGGGCTTAAATATTTTTGGCGTCTGCGTGGTGGGCGGGGCGCCGATGGGCCGGCAAATCAATGCCCTCTCGCGGCGGCACAACTTTTTGATTGGGACCCCGGGCCGGATCAAAGATCTAATCGAGCGCAAGGTGATTAACTTATCTTTTTACCAAAGCATTGTGCTAGACGAGGCCGACCGGATGCTCGACATGGGCTTTATTAACGATGTCCGCTTTTTGGTTGGCTTAATGCCGGCCGTGCGCCATACCCTCTTTTTCTCGGCCACGATGTCGCGCGAGATCGAGGGCTTGATCGGCGCCTTCCTCAAAGAGCCGGTGCGCGTCTCGGTTAAAACCGGTGAGACCTCTAAGCAGGTGGATCAAGACATTGTCCGCATCCCGCCGGGGCAAAATAAACTTGATATTTTACACGACTTGCTCATTAAGCCGGGTTTTGAGCGCGTACTTGTGTTTGGCCAAACCAAGTATGGCGTGGAGCGCTTGACCCGCGCCCTAAAAGAGCGGGGCTTTGCCGCCGAGTCCATTCATGGCGATAAAAATCACGGCCAGCGCCAAAAAGCGCTTAAATTGTTTAAAGAGAGCCACGCTAAAATTTTAGTGGCTACCGACGTGGCCGCCCGCGGCTTGGACATTACCGGCGTAAGCCACGTCATCAATTACGACCTTCCCTCCACCTACGAGGATTACGTTCACCGCATTGGCCGCACCGGCCGCGCCGGCGCCAAAGGCTTTGCCTTAACGTTTGTGGAGTAAGTTACTTTTTCTTTTTGGCTCTTTCGGCGGCGGCTTTGACAAAGGCGACAAAAAGCGGATGCGGTTTAAGCGGCGAGGATTTAAACTCGGGATGGAATTGGACGCCCACAAAAAACGGATGGACTTTTTTCGGTAGCTCGGCAATCTCCATCAAAGTGCGGTCCGGCGACATTCCGGAAAAAACCAAACCTTTCTCCTCTAATTGGGATACAAATTCCGGATTAACCTCATAACGATGCCGATGGCGCTCGCTGATTTTGTCGCTGCCGTAAGCGGCACGAGCAATAGTACCCAGTTTGAGCGTCGCTGGGTAAGCGCCCAAGCGCATACTCCCGCCATAATTTTTAGCGGCGATTTTCTCCTTTTGGCTTTCCATCACGGCGATTACCGGATATTTGGTATCAGGATTAACCTCGGTGGTATGGGCTTCTTTTAAGCCGGCGACGTGCCGGGCAAACTCGATCACCGCCAATTGCATACCGTAACAGAGACCGAAATAAGGGATATTATTTACCCGAGCATACTCAATCGCTTTAATTTTGCCCTCCACTCCCCGCTCACCAAATCCACCGGGCACTAAAATCCCGTCAAAACCGGAGAGCTCTTTTAGCTTTTTCGGATCCTCCTCGTAATCCATCGCCGAGAGCCACTCCAATTTAAGTTTTTTGCCATTGGCGGCCGCCGCATGCTTAAGCGACTCGATGACCGAAATGTAAACATCCGAGAGGACAAAGTCGCCGGTTTTAAAATACTTGCCCACCATCGCGATTTTAACCTCATCTTTGGCGCTCTTTAATTTAGTAACAAAGCGGCGCCAATCTGCCAAATCCGTTTGTTTGGGTTTGGTTTTTAATAATTTTAATAAAGTAGTCGAGAGCCCGTCTTTTTCAAAATTTAACGGGATGTCGTAAATCGAGTCCACGTCCGGGGCCGAGATAATATTCTCCACCGGCACATTGCTTGAAAAAGCGATTTTTTCTTTGCGCTTCTTGTCGAGCGGCCGGTCGCTGCGCGCCACGATAATGTCCGGGTGCACGCCATAGGAGTTTAAGGTGCGCACAGCATACTGCGTGGGCTTAGTTTTCATCTCGCCGACCTTGTCCGGTACCGGCAAATAGCTCACCAGCACAAATAACACATCGTCGGGATTTTTAAGCTTAAGCATTCGCGCCGCCTCGATAAAGAGCGCATTTTGATACTCGCCGGCCGTCCCGCCGATCTCGACAATGGTAATATCGGAGTCGGTTTTTTCCGTCGAGAGCTTGATCCGGCGCAAAATCTCCCCGCAAATAAACGGTACCGGGTCCACGCATTTGCCGCCGTACTCGAGCGCTCGCTCTTTGTCGATAACGTATTTGTAGACCATGCCGCTCGTCATATAATTCTCGGGCGGTATCGAGGTGTCCAAAAAGCGCTCGTAATTGCCCATGTCCTGATCGCATTCGAGCCCCGAGTCAAGGACAAACACTTCGCCGTGCTCAATCGGGTTCATTGTACCGGCATCGACGTTTAAATAAGGATCAATTTTCATCGCATTAATCTTAAAGCCGCGCGCCTTTAAAATTTTGCCGATCGAGGAGGTGGTCACCCCCTTGCCCACACCCGACATGACGCCTCCGATGACGAAGATGTATTTATGTTTTTTGGCCGCCATACCACTTAGACTTTAAGATAGCGCCTGATGGCTAAAAAGCTGGCAACGGCCCCAAGCACCACACCCGAGCCGAGCAAAACCAAAAAGAGATAGAAAAAATTGCTTAAATAATAAGAGAGCAAGTTGATGCCCCCGTACACTCCCACGGTAGCGCTCTTGACCCAGAGTACCGCCGGGTACAGGAGGAGCATGGCCAAAAGCGAGGAGATCACGCCGGCAATCACCGCCTCCACCATAAACGGCCCGCGGACATAGCTGGTCTCGGCTCCCACCAGGCGCATCACCGAGATCTCCTCGCGGGCGATGTAAATGGCCAGTGACGTCGTGTTAAAAGTGACTAAAATCGAGGTGACAACGAGGACAATGCTCGCGGCCAGGCCGATCCGGCGCAACGAGTTGATAATCGCCAGCAGCTTGTCCACCACGTCTTTTTTAAAGCTGACCTGGTCGATAATGGCGGCGCTGGCGGCGTCCTGATTGGATAAAAAGGTGGCAATTGACTCGTATTGGGCCGGATCAACCGCCTTGATGTTTAAACGGGCGCCAAAAGGGTTGCCCACCTCGTCAAGCGACTGGAGCAGCAAATTGTTGTCCTTGTGCCGCTCGCGGAAGAGAGCCAACTCCTCCTCCCGACTGGAAAAACCGATTTCCTTGACCTCGGGCAAAGCCTTAAGTGATTGCTCCAAGGCTTTGATGTCGCCAAGCGGGGCGTCAACCTTAAACGAGACGCTGATATCCACTTTGCTTTGGATCTCCTCGAGTGAGGCCGACAAAAAAGCGCCGGCCAAAATGAGTGCCCCGATCACAAACAGCGTTACCGTCATCACCAAGATGGAAGCGATCGAGACCACTCCATTGCGCCAAAAGTTGATAAAACCTGACTTAAAAATCCGTTTGATAATCGTGCGCATAAAAATTAAATGATATAGCGTCCTTGCTTGTTGTCGCGGACCAAGCGACCATTCTCCAGCGTCAAAACCCGCCGACCCAACGAGTCAATAATACTCTTGTCGTGGGTAGCGAGCAACACCGTCGTGCCGATATCATTGATCTTTTTAAAAATCTGGACAATGTCATTGGAGTTAAGCGGGTCTAAATTGCCGGTCGGCTCGTCGGCAATCAGCAAGTCGGGCTGATTAACAATCGCCCGGGCAATGGCTACGCGCTGGCGCTCGCCGCCCGACAGCTCTTTGGGAAAATTCCATAATTTATGGCCCAGGCCGACCAACTCCAGCACGTGCGGCACGTCGCCGGCGATCTCCTCGTCGGTGCGACCGGCCGCCTCCATGGTAAAAGCGATGTTCTCATACACCGTCTTATTGGGCAACAGCCGAAAGTCTTGGAAGACGCTGCCGATGCGCCGCCGCAGTTTGGGCAGCTCCCGGTGGCTAAGTTCATGGATATTGGTAGACTCAAAAAAGACTTGGCCGGCAGTGGGCGCGTCCTCGGCCAAAATCATTTTGATCAGCGTCGTCTTGCCGGCGCCGGACTGACCCACCACCGAGACAAATTCCCCGGGCTCTACGGCAAAAGAGAGGTCAGCTAAAGCCACGACATCGCCGGGGTAAACTTTGCTTACTTTATCAAAATAAATCATTTAATTTAAATTTTGTTCGGCCTCGATAAAGCGGTCCAAATCGCCACGCTCTAAAACTTTTTCTACATCGCGCTCCTCGACACCCGTGCGATGATCCTTGACCAACTTGTAAGGATGGAGCACATAGGAGCGGATCTGATTACCCCACTCGATATCGGTACTCTGAGACAACTTCATACTGCCGGACTCGGCCTCCTTGGCCTCCAGCAATTTTTTATACAATTTGCCGGAGAGAATTTGGAGCGCGCGCTCGCGATTTTGGGCCTGCGAACGCTCGGACTCGCAGTGGACAGCCAAGCCGGTGGGGATATGGACTACCCGCACAGCCGTCTCGCGCTTGTTGACATTTTGGCCGCCCGGGCCGCTTGAGCGGGCAAACTCGACGCGCAAATCGCTCTCAGGCAGATCAATCTCATTGACCTTCGGCAGCTCAGGGATAAACTCGACCAAGGCAAAGGAGGTGTGCCGCAGCGATTTGGCATTAAAGGGAGAGAGGCGTACCAAACGGTGGACGCCCGACTCCCGTTTTAGTATACCATAGGCCCCCCGGCCCTCCACCAGGGCTGTAATGTTGCGATAGCCGCCGTGATCATTGGCATTTTGGTGTATCACTTTTAAGCCAAAGCCTTTGCCCGCGGCAAAGCGACCGTACATCTCATAAAGCATCCGGGCAAAGTCCTCGGCATCGTCGCCGCCGGCGCCGGCCAAAATGGTCAAAATGGCGTTGCCGGCATCGTATTTACCGCGCCCAGCCAGCTTATCCTTAAGCTCTTGCAACTCCTTGATCACCGCCTGCGCGCGCGCCTTGTCGGCCCAAAAATCCGCCGCCCCCATCCGGGCCTCCAACTCAACAATACGCTGTTTAACCTCCTCCATGAGCCACCTCCCGGGATTGAACCGGGGACCTCTGCTTTACGAAAGCATTGCTCTACCAGCTGAGCTAAGGTGGCACAATTATTTTAGTGGAGCCAATGCCCGGGATTGAACCGGGGACCTTCCCCTTACCATGGGGATGCTCTACCAGCTGAGCTACATTGGCTTATTTATATTCTACCACCTGAGTCCCGACGCTTCGGTCGGGATCCCGACTCCGCCCTAGGCGGACGTCGGGACTACATTGGCATATTTTATTTCCAAAATTCAATCGCCATAGTATTACATTTACTGTCGTTTTTCAACCTCCCGGCTTGGGCCAGCCGAACGATAATAAAAATGGGCAAAAATTACCGCTGTAATCGCCCCGAGAGTGTTAAAAACAAGATCGAGGGCGGTATTGTAATATCCACCCACATTAGTGTTGGGGAAAGCGACCACCGCAATAAACTCCACGATCTCATTAAGAGCCCCGAGTCCCACCCCGGCCAAAACAATAACCGGGTAAAGTAACTTTTTATTGTTCGAGTTTAAATAAAAGCGCAGTAAGTGGTAAACCACCAAGGTCGCCACCGCAAAGCCGAACATATGCACCACTTGATCGTACTTGAGGATAAAATATTCCCCTTGGCCGATAAGCGGCACCAAGTGGAGATTATAGAGCACGCCGCCGCCCACTTTAATGCCGCCGCCGGCCATATGGAGTAGGCCCCACAGCGACAGTCCCCATAAAATCAAAGTGTTAAATTGGGCCCGCGACCATGTAGCCAAAATGAGACCGAAAAAGAACAGCAATACCGCCACGTACCACAAAAACTCGTAGTTTTGATTTAAAATGTAATAAGCGCCAAAGGCGATTACATATAAAGCGTTAAAAATAATTAAAACTAGCTTTTGTGCCGGGGAAACCATTGATTTATATTATACCACCGCCATTTGATTTTGGGCCTATTTTATGGATTAATTGGATAATTGCCGATAGTTAAATATCAGCAAGTTGCCGATGTAGCTCAGGTGGTTAGAGCGAGCGTTTCATAAGCGCTAGGTCGCTGGTTCGAGTCCAGCCATCGGCACTACTTCGCCCCAGTGATGGGGCTACGCAGTGCAAGCACCAGCAAGAGTTGAAAATGGACTATAAATAAGTTAGGATGGTCTTGTTTGCAGACGTAGCTCAACTGGTTAGAGCACTCCCCTGTCACGGGAGAGGCTGCGAGTTCAAGTCTCGTCGTCTGCGCCAAACAAAAAATGCCCGTACGGGCATTTTTACTTTCGCCTGTTGCGGGGGTGGGAATTGAACCCACTACCTCAAGGTTATGAGCCTTGCGAGCAACCGTTACTCCTCCCCGCGATTGACAGCCCGATCTTACCACACTTAACTTAAAATAGCCAGCTTAGCCGCCACCACCTGGGCTACCGCCTGCACCGCCGGCTTAAGGATTTTGTAGGGCGCCACCTCGTCCGGCTCAGACTGGAGCGTTTGTTTTAGGGCATCGCGGTAAGCCACCCGGAGCTCGGTGTTAACATGCACTACCGCTACCCCGGCCGCGATCGCCGCCTTGATATCCTCGGCGCTGTTGCCGGAGGCACCATGGAGCACCAGTGGTACCTTGACGGCTTGGGCAATATCTCGGATCAGGCCTAAGTTTAAATTGGGGTCGGGCCGGTCGGCCAGCATGCCGTGGATATTGCCTACCGCCGGAGCTAATAGGTCCACCGCCGTCTCGGTCGCAAATTGAGCCGCCTCGGCCGCGGTAGTCAAACCTTTTTCCAAATCGACTCCGGCAGGGATGTCGGCCAATATTTGTGATGATGTGCCGATATAACCCAGCTCACCTTCCACTAAAACATCCCGGCCCGACTGTTTGGCATACTCCACCACCAATTTGGTTTGCCGGATATTATCCTCATAAGGCAGGTTGCTGCCGTCAAACAGCACCGCGTCAAAACCGGCATCGATGGCCTCTTTGGCTTTATCAAAACTTTTAGTGTGATCAGCGTTGAGGTAAAGCTCTTGGCTAAACTCCTGTCTAAGCGAGCCGACCAGAGCCGCCGCCTGGCGCACGCCCACAAAACTGCGTTCACCCTCCGAAAGACCCAAAATCACCGGCGCTCCCCGCTCTCTGGCCGCTTGAGTAATACCATAGAGCCCAACCATATCGGAAAAATTAAAGTGGCCAATGGCCCGACGGCCGGCTTGGGCGGCCTGTATTACCTCGCGCAGAGTTTTCATATATACTGGAGTATATCATGAGTAATTACGATTTAGTGGCCATTGGGGATACCGTTATCGACGCTTTTATCAAACTTAAAGACGCTGAGGTTAATTGCGATCTTAACAAAGAGCAGTGTAAATTGTGCGTCGCCTTTGGCGAGAAAATCCCTTACGAGTCCGTTACGATTGTGCCGGCCGTGGGCAATAGCGCTAATGCCGCCACAAGCGCCGCCCGCCTGGGTTTGGCCAGCGCATTGGTGAGTAATGTTGGCCAAGATGCCAATGGCGAATTGATCATCAAAACCCTACAGAGTGAAAGGGTGGGGACCGATTTTGTAGCTATCAACCCCGGCCTGCCGACCAATTATCATTACGTCCTCTCCTACAATGCCGAGCGCACCATTTTGATCAAACATGAGGTTTTTCCCTACATTTTGCCGGATATCGGTGAGCCCCAGTGGCTGTACTTAAGCTCGCTTGGAGAGACCAGCGCCGACTTCCACAATCAAATTGCCGCTTATTTGTCTAAACACCCGAACATTAAACTGGCTTTTCAGCCTGGCACTTTCCAAATCAAGTTGGGCAAAGAGGTATTGGCGCCGCTATACCGGCAAACCGAGGTCTTTGTTTGCAATAAAGATGAGGCCGAGCGGATTTTGGGGCTAGCCGGCGAAATCCCCGAGCTATTGACTCAAATATCCGGATTGGGACCTAAAATAGTCTTGATCACCGACGGACCAAAAGGCGCATACGCCTTAGCCGATGGAACCAAATGGTTTATGCCCCCTTACCCCGACATCGCTCCGCCCCAAGAGCGCACCGGTGCCGGCGACGCCTATGCCTCCACTTTTGTCGCCGCGCTCGCTTTAGGCAAAACCGTGCCCGAGGCCCTCACCTGGGCGCCGATCAACTCCATGAGCGTAGTCCAAAAAGTCGGCGCCCAAGCCGGCCTCCTCACTCGCCCCGAGCTAGAAAATTACCTCACCTCCGCCCCTGCCGACTATCAACCTAAGCAAATATAAAATCATCGCGGATATAAAATTGTTTTTTGTAAAATATTAATAAAATATTAAAATGTAAAATACATTGACGACCGTCAAACAATTTCACACTTTATGGATATTGGTAGATCAAATATAGAAAAAGCGGTATTGGCAGGAGTAGCCACAGCGGGGATAGTCAGTTTGGCTGTGCTGGCGCCCAATACCCTACAGTTATTAGCGCCTGTGGTTAAGAAAAGACGCCATTATAAATACTATATTCCAAAAGTTATCGCCAATTTGGAACACAAAAAATTAATAAAAATCACCAAGAAAAATCATGAATCCTATATCGAACTAACACCCAAAGGCGAAGCTCTGTTAGATCTATACGAAAACAATAAATTATCAATAACTAAACCGAAAAAATGGGATGGCAAATATCGAATAGTGATGTTTGATATTAAAGAATATAAGAGATCGATACGCAATGAGATTAGAGTCTGGCTCCAACAACTGGGATTTGTTAGATTACAAAATAGCGTTTGGGTTTACCCTTATGAATGCCGTGAGATAGTGGCGTTACTAAAAACTAGATACAAAGTTGGGCGCGATGTTTTGTATATTATCACTGAAGAGATAGAAAACGATTCTTGGTTAAAAAGGCGTTTTCAATTATAATTATTGAAATATTTTATTGCTGTGAAATAGTTTGACGACCGTCAATCTATTTCACACATTTAGTTAATTAACTAATATAAACTTCTCGGTACTTAGAGAGATTTAAACAAAAAGAGAGGCGGGTGTCTTGCGACAGCCGCCTCAAAAGATGAGTTGGTCTTTGCTTAGCCTTGGGCCTTGCACACCGTTTGCAGCAGCCCGGATTCAGATTCTTTACGCAGAACCCTACTTGGGACCCGAAGACCCCACAACACCCAGCACTAGTAACTGGTTTAGGCTTATCCCCATCAATAAGACAAAATCCTTTCTTTTTGCCTTATTTCTTCTCCGAGTTCGCATTCTCTGTATACGAATACTCGTTCCAGGTAAACAAAATCTACCTTAGGGGAGTCGATTACTCTTTCCTCAAAGACCTTTCTGGGACTAAGTTAAGCAAATCCTGTTTTTACTGTCAATTAATCTACTTTATTACCCCTTCTTTTTTGAGAATGGTGCGTTTTTTGGTGGCGCCGCGATTATAGCCACCGAGACCACCGTCGGAGCGGATAACGCGATGACAAGGGATAGCCGGATTATAATTTTTGTTTAAAATATTACCCACTGATCTAAAAGCTTTTGGTCTGCCCGCTTTGGTAGCCACTTGTTTATAAGTTAAAGTTTTGCCTGGGGGTATCTTTTTAACCACCGCGTAAACTTTGTCGGTAAAAGTAAGCATGTTATTTTTTCTTTCGGGCTAATACTTTATTTACCGCCTCGATAATCGCCTCGGTACCCAAACCGTATTTCTCAATCAATTCCGCCGGCGTACCCGACTGGCCAAACTCATCTTTAACCGCGACAAACTCTTGCGGAACCGGATGATTAGCGGCCAACAGCTCCGCCACCGCACTACCCATCCCACCGGCCAATTGATGCTCCTCCACTGTTACCACCGCGCCCGCACGCTCCACCTCGCCTAAAATAGTTTTAGTGTCTAATGGTTTAATGGTGTGATTATTAATTACCGTCACTCCCACCCCCTCGGGCAATAATTTGCGCGCCGCTTGGAGCGCCTGGTACACCAGCGGGCCGCAGGCAATAATCACCACCTCCGGCTTTTCATCCTCCCAGAGCACATTCGCCACGCCGATTTCAAACGGCGAGTCACCGGTGGTAATTATTGGCGTTTTTTCCCGCGCCAAGCGTAAATAAGTCGGATTATTCGTCTCGGCAATGGTTTGAGTGGCTCGCTTAGCCTCAAGAGCATCACAAGGGGCAATAACCACCATCCGCGGCATCACGCGCGTAATCGCAATGTCCTCTAAAGCTTGATGTTTTCATGCTACGGCAA
>CAZZPK010000001.1:10084-86255 GCA_964655995.1 uncultured Candidatus Saccharibacteria bacterium | reverse complement strand
CACCGAGACACCAGCATGCGAGCCCACGATTTTTACCGGTCGATCATTGTAGGCAATGGTCGTCCGGATCTGCTCCCAATTGCGCCCCGGGCTAAACATGGCGTAAGAGGTAATGAACGGGATTTTACCCATCGCCGCCAGCCCCGAGGCGATGCCGGCTAAATTTTGCTCGGCCACGCCCAGCTCGATAAATCTTTCCGGATATTTTTCCGCAAAAGCGAGCATTTTAGTGGACTCGACTAAATCGGCGCAAAGTCCCACCACATTTTTATTTTTATCGGCAGCAAGTACCAAGCCCTCACCAAAGCCGTTACGGATCGGTACTTGCTCGACCGAAAGCTCAAATAATTTGGGATTTAAGTATTGCCCTTTATTTAAATGATTTTGGCTACTCATGTTCTGATTTTATTTTGCCGCCCAAAGTGCGGAGCTCTTTTAAGGCCTTAGTCCCCTCCTCTTTATTTGGCGGTTTGCCGTGCCATTCAAAGCGCCGCTCAAAGTCAGCCACACCCTTGCCGGGCACGGTGTGGGCAATAATCGCCGTGGGTTTGTTAAACACCGCTTTAGCCTGCCCTACCGCCGCATCAAGAGCCTCGAAGTTGTGGCCGTCAATCTCCAGCACATGCCAATTAAACGCCTCTAGTTTGGCACGGAGAGGCTCAAGCGGCATCACCTCCTCGGTAAAGCCGCTAATTTGGATATTGTTGCGATCGATAATCGCGATTAAATTATGGAAGCCCTGTTTGCCCGCAAACATCATCGCCTCCCAAGTATTGCCGCACTCAAGCTCGCCATCACTCATCAAACAGTAAACTAGTTGCTCGCTGGTGCGGCCCTGATCTAAACGCAAAGCCAAAGCCATACCCACCGCTTGAGAAAGCCCGGAGCCAAGCGGGCCGGAGGAGGTCTCCAGAGCCGGAAGCCACTCTCGATGCGGGTGCCCTTGGAGCTTGGTACCCAATTTGCGCAACGTTTTTAGCTCGCTTAGGGGGAAATAGCCAGCATGCGCCATAGTGGCGTAAAGTACCGGGCAAATGTGGCCGTTAGAGAGCACGAGCCGATCGCGCTCCGGCCAGTCCGGTCGCTTGGGATCATGCTTGAGCTTATAAAAATACAAATAAGCAAAAATGTCGGCCATGCCAAGTGGCCCCGCCGTGTGCCCGGAGCCAGCCGCCAACAACATCTCGATGATCGACTGGCGGATCTCATTGGCCTTAGCCGCCAGCTGCCCAATTTTTTCGTCGGTTAAATGATCCATTGATTTTAAAAGTTGGAGGTTAGAAGTTAGAAGCGAGAGATTGGAAGCGCTCGATAGCCCGCTTAACGTCGCCGCTTTGCCAAATGGCCGAGCCGATCACCAATTGATTGGCTCCGGCCCGGAGCGCGAGCGGCGCCGTCTCCTCATCAATGCCGCCATCAACCGCAATTATACCATGAGGCCACCACGAGCGCAGTGTCCCGATGCGCTCCAACACGCGCTCGTCAAACGCCTCACCGTAAAAGCCGAGACGCTTAATACCCATTAGCTGGATAACTTCGACTTGGTCAAGCCAGGGACGCACCCGCTCAAGCGGCGTCTCAAGCAACAAAGCGATGCCCGTCTTGACCCGCCTGGCACCGGCGGCGCCTAAAATCTCCTCTAAATTGTCAGTCGACTCGTAATGAACGATTAGCCGGTCGACTACCGCCAGCCACTCGGCAGCGGCCGCCTCGGGCTCCTCGATCATCAAATGAGCCTCGAGCTTTAAGCGGCCGGCGATAAAACTTAAATCGTCGGGCGTCTGCCAGGTGGTGCTGGCCACAAATTGCCCGTCGGTGATGTCCAACTGGGCCCAGTTAACCAAACCCTCAAGTTGTTTTATTTTTTGCTCAATGTCGGGAAATGAGCTACCGATAATGGAGGGGATGATCTCGGCCATAATTAAAAATGAGGCAAATTGCCGCTACTGCAGTCAAATTGAGCAATGCGCCTCGCGTGGCGCTCCTCACCCGAGAAGGGCGTCTCCAACCACAACTTAACCGCCCGTTTGGCCTCATCGGCCGTTAAAAAGCGGGCGCCCAGCGATAAAATATTGGCGTCATTGTGGGTGCGCGACAATTGGATAATCTCCGGCGGGCCGCCGTAGTAAACGGCGGCCCGCACTCCCCGCAGCCGATTAGCCACCATGGCCTCGCCCTGACCAGAGCCGCCTAAAATAATGCCTTTACTCTCGGGATTGGCAATAATTTGCTGGGCGACAATGCGCATAATCATCGGATAATCATCCTGCTCCTTTTTCTCAAACGCGCCCTCGTCAAACACCTCATAGCCCAACTCTTTAAGCCAGACCTTTAGCTCCTCCTTTAACTCAAATCCCGCATGATCCGCCCCCAAAAATATTTTCATAAGTTAACCACGGCCGGTAGTGATAACGTGATCGATGAGGGTGTGGGTGTACCCCATCTCATTGTCATACCAGGCTAAGACTTTGACTAAATTCCCGGCCACGACACGGGTTAAAGTGAGGTCGGCAATGGAGGCATAAGGACTCCCCACAATGTCGGAGGAAACGAGCGGCTCGGTGGTGATGGCAAACCACTTTTGCCAGCGCGGTGAGGTGGCCGCGCGCTCCAAAGCGGCATTAACCTCGGCTATGGTGGTAGACCGCTTGGCGATAAAAGTAACATCCACCATTGAGCCGGTAATCACCGGTACCCGCATGGAAATGCCGTCAAATTTGCCGGCTAAATTGGTGAGGGCTTCGGTTACGGCGCTAGCCGCCCCAGTGGTAGAGGGGACGATATTGGCCGCCGCGGCCCGGCCGCGGCGGAAGTCTTTAGCCTCCGGGCCATCCACCAACTTTTGGCTGGCGGTATAACCATGCACCGTATTTAAAATGGCTTTCTCAATCCCGATCGCCTCATCTAAAATTTGGATAAGCGGCGAGGCCGAGTTGGTAGTGCAAGAGCCATTGGAGCTGATCTGGCAGGTCGCCAATTTTTCCTGATTCACCCCCATCAGCACTGTACCGCTTTGCACTCCCGGTACCGGCTCGCCTTTGGCCGGCGCGGTAATCACCACCTTGCGCGCGCCGGCATCCAAATGAGCTTTAGCTTTACTGTACTCCTCAAAAACGCCGGTCGACTCCACCACCACATCCACTCGTAAGTTTTGCCAGGGCAATTTAGCGGGATCCTTTTCGCTCAAAACCTTAATGGACTTACCGTTAATAGTTAGCAGGCCATCACTGGTTGTTACTTCCAAACCGCTTCGGCCGTAAGCGCTGTCGTATTTTAAAAGATAAGCTAAATTCTCCAGCGTCGCCAAATCATTAACCGCCACCACCTGAAGTTCCGGATTGGAAACCGCCAACTTGAGAAAGGCGCGCCCAATGCGCCCCAGGCCATTGATTGCCACTTTAATCGGAGTCATTGCTCTTATTATAACATCTACCTCTTGGCTTTAAATAAATCGGCTAAAAGTTGGGGATTAGCGCGGCCGCCACTTACCTTCATCCCCTGACCGACTAAAAATTGGAGTACTTTGTCATTACCAGATTTAAAATCGGCAAACACTGACTCATTCTCGCCGATCACCCGCTCGATGATTTTGGCCAGCTCTTCGGTGTCGCTTGATTGGAATAGGTTTTTAGCTTGAGCGATAGCACGCGGCGTGCCACCATCGTTAAGCATTACCGCCAAAATATCTTTAGCGCCACGGGAAGAGACTTCGCCCCCCGCCACCAAACCAATAAGCTCGGCAAAATGGGCCGGCTTGGGCAATTGGGCGCCCGTTTTCAATGCGCTTTGCAAATCCGAGGTGGTGTAATTAGCAGCAGTCACAATTAAATCAGAGGCCGGCAAGGCCTTAACCACCTCGTCAAACCACGCTCCCAACTCCAAATCACTCACCAACAGCTCCACATCCTCCACCTTTAAGCCCAAACCAGCGAGACGCGCTCGTTTAGCCGCCGGTAGCTCAGGTAAAGTTTTGGCCAAGTCGGCAAAAGCGTCAATTTGACTGATGCGCAACTTGGGCAAGTCCGGGTCGGGGAAATAGCGGTAATCATGCGACGACTCCTTTAGCCGCTGGCTAAACGTCTCTCCTTTGAGCTCGTCCCAACCGCGCGTCTCTTGCACTACCTTGCCTCCGCTTTCGATCAACTCTTTTTGGCGCCTAATTTCAAAATCGATCGCTTGCTCCACCGATTTGAAAGAGTTTAAATTTTTAATTTCCACCTTGGTGCCCATATCCAGCGAGATATTGGCCTCCACGCGCAGCTCACCCTTCTCCATATTGGCCTCGCTCACTCCTAAAGTGCGTAATAATAATTGGAGCTCGCGGGCAAAGGCGCCGGCCTCGGCGGCACTCTCCACCACTGGCTCGGTAACCAGCTCCATCAACGGCACGCCGGCCCGATTATAATCCACCAAACTCGCGCCGCTTTTGGCATCATGTTGGGAACGCGCCGTATCCTCCTCCAAATGGATGCGGGTCAAAGCGACGCCCTTAAGCGAGCCACCAGTCACCAACGGATATTTGTATTGACTGATTTGATAACCTTTGGGGATGTCGGGGTAAAAATAATTTTTACGGTCAAACTCGGTGTAATCGGCCAAGCGGCCGCCCACGGCCAAACCGACGCGCAAAACATGTTTAACCGCCTCCTGATTGATAACCGGCAAAGTGCCGGGGTGAGCCAGACACACCGGACAAATATTAATATTGGGCCGCTTTTCGTCCGGATCGTTTTTGGACCGGCAAAACATCTTGGTGGCCGTCTTGAGCTCCACATGGATCTCAAGACCAATGGTCGGCTTCATAAGCCTCTATAGTATAACAAAAACCCCCGCCGAGCGAGGGTTTTTGGCTAACAATCTAATTCCTGATTACTCCTCCGAAATGACGCGGAAAAAGTATTGGGTATTGGCATTGAGGCCGCTCAAGGTAACCGTATGCTCGGTCACTTTGGGATTGGTATCCGAAGTGCCGGTGGAGTTAGCATAACCGTAATTGGGAGCGGAAGCGCCGCTAATATTAGGGTGAGACTGGGTGTCGTAAACGACGCGGCTGGTAGCCGGACGATTGGTCGTCCATTTAATAGTCACACCGGACGAGGTGACGTTCTCGATCCGAATGTTGGAGATCGTCAAATCCTCAGTATCATCCTCGACGATATTAACGGTAATCGAGTGAGATACCTCACCATTGGCATTGTCAGCGATCGATACATTGACCGTCTTGATGCCAACAGTATCAAAGGCATAGTTGATCGAAGAGCCAAAAGCTTGACCTTCATCAATTACCCAAAGATAAGTATAAGGCGTTACCCCGCCGGAAGCGGAGGCGGTGAAATTGATCGTCTCACCAACCTGGAAAGTGCTGCCGTCGGCCGGCGACGTAATACTACCCGTCAAATCTTGGGTCTGGGCCAAAACACTAAGCGGCATAACTACGGTACCGGCAACCAATAAGGCCACCAAGCCCAAAGTCATGACATTAACGATTTTGTTTAACATAATATGATAATTTAGCTTGTAAAATAAGCTCGCCCCATTACTACCACATCTCTTAAAATAATGCAAGAAAAAGGCCCCGGCTCGTCCGTTAGGACAAACCAGGGCCCACTTGCCCGCCCCGTTGCCGGAGCTGGTCAAGGAGGAGGAGCTTACGACCGAGGATCGACTTGGATCATATTTTGATCCTCATCAATCGGTTGGATACCGGCAGTAATGTCAGCTATATTCTCATACAACTGGACAATGACCGGCCCATCACTCTTCTCCCAATTAGTGATGAACATTTTTGCTATTACATCAGGAATTACAAACTCCCGCGTAATAGTCTGATCACCAGGCTCAAGTGCGATAACCTCTCGAACACCCCAGGGCAATATGATTTTCACCACATACCCTTCGAGAGCATCCGTGACTGTGAATCTCAGAGTCATGGTATCACCACCGAGAAACATTTGCCGTTCCGTCGGCTGATTGAGAGTGATAGTGGCTGGTTCAACAACCAACTCCTGCACAGTGATCACTAGAGTAGCAACCACTGATGGACGGCCCGAACTATCCGTTACTGTAAGAGTGGTAATTTTTGAACCAGGGGTTTGATATGTCCGGCTAACCGAAAACACATCAATACCTTCCACTGGTGGTATTGGGAACGGCTGGTCAGGGCGACCAAACAACCAATGATAATTGGTTGGTCCAACATCACCATCCACATTGGAACCGAAGGTGATTGCCTCACCCACAAAGTATGGGCCAGGCTCAACAGTAATTTCTACTGTCAGCGGATCAGGCTCATCCACCGCCACCACATTTACCGTGACAGTAGCAGTGTCGGAGCGCGAACCATCAGTGACAGTCACCGACATGGCATGTGTACCAGCTGTATTAAAGCTAGTGCCCAACACTAAACCGGCCGACGGTATAACTTGGTCATCCTGACGCCATTCAGCATCAGGTGTTTCTAATGCCCCGCTCACCGTGGCAGTAAAGGTCAACTGCTCGCCTACCCGGATCGCCGCGTCAGCGGGATTGGCTTGGATAAACGAGACCTGCACCGTCAGTGGTGGTAAGGTCGGATGGTCATCAGGATCGGTTGGATCCGTACCCTCATCCACCTCTTCGCCGTCGCCAAAACCGTCGCCATCGGTATCAAAACCATCCGGTCCAAACGGGATGGTGCCATTGGCATATTCCAGCCAATTGGGCAAACCATCGCCATCGGGGTCACCTTGGGCGCCATTTAGACCGACAGCACTAAACGGGTCGAGGCTATTGGCCTCCTCCCAGCGGTCGGGCATGCCGTCGTTGTCGGAGTCAAATCGATCCTCCGCCGCGGAGACAAAAGAGACAAATCTCTCACTGCCGCCGAGACCCAATTTGACGGTCGCCGTTTTAACACCGGGACCAAATGGCACATAGACTGCACCACTGCCACCAGTGTTGTCGAGATACGGAAAAGCGTGTTGCCCTCCCGCCAACTCGACAAAAGCGCCGAGGGCGATGATAGCGATCGCAATCGCATCGCTATTTTTCTCATTAGCCTTAGCCTCAGTGACTGATGTCTCACCGGTCGCCAAGTTAATGTGACCGACCACCTCGGCAAGCGCCGGATGGGTGAAAGTGTAGTCCGCCACGGCGAACTCGATGGTGGAGCCGGCAACCTTAATAAGGCCACCGGTGCCGCCAATCATCGGGCCAACCGTTACCGGCTGGTCATTGTAGGTGATGGTGACCGTTGTATCCGGACACCCCACCAAAGATCCTGCCAGCGCGACGAGCACCGGCAGTACCACCATCAACTTCTTCATTTCCTCCTCCTTATGCTCCCAGCCCAAGGCTGGGGGTTTTGACAACTGCAAAGCCTAGGTCAACAGGACCCAGGCTCAACATTACTTTTTCCAAACTTCTACCTTTATCCCTGCCAGATTTAGGATGTTTTGTCAATCTCGGCGTAACCCTCCTCATCCTCCGGCGGCGGCTCTATCGCCTGCCACTCAGACAAGGCCTCGGGCGGAACCCCCTCGTCTAATGATGTTTCAATCACCTCTTCTATTGCCGCTGCCGACTCGATTTTAGGATTAAGCGCCGTCGGCTGAAAGAGGCTCGATGAGAGCAGAGCCTCCGACATCGGCACGGCGGCCTGGTCAGTCTCGCTCTCGTTGTGCTCGCGCGTTACCGCCGCCAAGAGCGCTTGGGCGAGCTCCTTTTCCCTCCGGACCTTGTCGCGCTCCCGGCGCGCCTCCTGCCACAAAAGGAAGAGAACAATGATGATAATTAACAAAATGAGCGGCAAAATGTAACACCAATTAAGCCATTTAGCAAAATCGAGCAAAGCCGCAGCGGCCGCCTGGAGGAAACTTTGTTTAGCCTCCGGTGCCGTGGTGGCAGTAGTAGTCGCTAGCGGCTCCGGCTCAATGTCCGGATTAAACTCGCCGCCCCGCTCCAGGGCCGCGCGGTAACGCTCCCGGAGATCAAGGTCGATCGGCCGGTCAATACCGCAGACAATGTAATTTATTTTTAAAGTCGTCGTAATGTAAACATAACCGGTGGAGTCGGTGATCCCCCATGGCGAAAGCACGTCGCCTGAATAGCGTTTTTGGAAAATGGATACCGCATCAAAGGTCGCTCGGTCGTAAAAACCGGTCACCTCGACATTGGCAAAACCTTCAAAGTCCCTTAAGAAATATTGCAATTTGCGGACCTCGACCGGATCGTTGTCGGCACCCCACTTAATAAACTTAAGTAGGTAAGGCAAACATTGGGCGGGCAACTCGACCGGCGGTTTGGCTGGACGACGATGGCCTCCTCCACCGCCTCCACCGCCTCCACCGCCACCGTCACCGGTAGTGGTAAAGGTAAGTTCGCCCGAGACCACCTCGTCAGTCGGACCGCCGCCACCATCGCTGGTGGTAAAAGTGAGTTCGCCGGAGACAACCTCGTTATCCTCACCGCCACCGTCACCGGTAGTGGTAAAGGTAAGTTCGCCCGAGACCACCTCGTCAGTCGGACCGCCGCCACCATCGCTGGTGGTAAAAGTGAGTTCGCCGGAGACAACCTCGTTATCCTCACCGCCACCGTCACCGGTAGTGGTAAAAGTGAGTTCATTAGAAACGACGATTACAGGGGTAGACGCATCATCAGTGGTGGTAAATGACAATTCATTGCCGATGGCCGGGACGCCAATCGGTTCATTGTCATCGTTAGTAGTAAAAGTAAACTCGGCGCCAACGGCCGGTTCTTGAGTCGGCTCCTCGTCGCCGGCGGTGGTAAAATTACCCTCATCAGCTACTTGCGGAGCAGACTCGGTAATCTCTCTGGCTTTCACTTCTACCATTACTTCTACTTCTTCTGCTTCCACCACTTCTACCGCCTCTGTCTCTGTAGTCTCCGTCTCTGTTGAGATGGCCTCAACTTGCTCTGTTACCGGCTCTTCAGCGGACAACTCATCAACAGCCGGCTCCTCGGCTGGTGTCTCTGTGGGCTCCTCTACCACTTCCATTTCTGTTACTTCCGTTTCTGTTATTACCTCCGTTGTTGCTTCAGGGACCACCGCCTCGGAGTCGGAGATTGTCTCTTGGATCTCCTCGGCCAAAGCGATACGTGGGTTAACCACTGACAAAATTGCAATGCTGGCAAGCACGACAATTAGCCCTAGTGTTAGGGCTTTAGATACATAGAAAAAACGGGCTGATCTTGCCAGCATCTTTTTAGAGAATTGCTTAAAATTAATAAAAGGCGAACTTCCTAAAAAGAGCTATATGACAAAATCAAAGAGCTATCTGTTTAGCTTATTACTAGTACACTGGCCCGGCTAAGTCAAGCCATTGGTACCAATCTAAGCACGGTGACAGCCAAATTAATAGCCAGTTTGCTTAATAACTGGCTAAAAATAAGACTTTATAAAGGACATGTCCTTTAACTGACTGAGGGCTCGGGTGCTGGCTCTTCTACCGGAGGACTCTCCTCGGATACTGACTCCTCTTGAGGTGAGTCCTCGGGAGCTGGTTCAGGCTCTGGAGTTACTTCGGGCTCCGGTTCTGGCTCTGGTTCTGATTCCGATTCGGGAGCTGGGCTGTCGCCGCCATTATTACTGTCTTCAATATCATCACCTCCATCAAGCAGGTCCTCGCAGCGGCCCTTATCGGTTTTAACCGATCCACCTTCAACATAAATACAATAATAATCGCCGGATTTTTTGTCGCGGGTAGTGACGCCCTCCTCTACCAAGAGACGCTTGGTCTCAATGTCTTGAGTTAATAACTTGCCGTTCTCATCAATGCTCCATTTGCCCGAGGCGCTGGTAATCGCCCGGACATTCCGGATCTCAAAGCCGGCCAAATCCAGCGCGGCAAAAGCTTTAATATCGCCGGTCTCATCATCTACTGTCCAAATGCCATCAATCTTCCCATTATTAACCGAACTAGAGATTTTACGATAACTTAGATTAATAAATACCATCACCTCTCCCACCCCATCCCCATCCACATTTGAATCGGCGGTAAAATCATTTAAAGCAGTGCCGATGACAACTCCCGATTGTATGGCCTTAACACCGACTCCTGGTGTGGAGGTTGAAAGCGCGATCAAATCACCGGCGTTGATCTCACCGTTATCTAATTTAACTTTTACCGACACACGCCCAACCAGAGCCACCGGCTGATGATGAGTGCCGGCTTTAAGCACATCTTTACCAAAAGTTTGGAACGGCGCTTTAGAAACCACCCCCAGGATGCCGGCGCCATCAACCGGCGCACGTTGCAACACCGCTACTTTGGCCGGACCAAGATCAAGAGTCTCGCCGGTGCGCGGATCGGAGCCCTCAGCCTGATAGTCAAGCAGTTCGTCGCTGGTGGCCACAATGTGGCCCGTCTCAACATCATCTTTAGTAGGATAAAATTCGGCAATATCGCCGGCGCCATTATTACAGGCTACTAGGTTATATGAATTGGTAGTATCAGTACCATCTAAATCCGAGCCAGAATGACAAACTCCATTAGTGGTAGCCGTATTGCGGAACATTACCCCGATGGTGCCATAGACATTTAAAGTGGCATTTTTTTGTCCGGCACTATTGCCGATATTAACCGTACCGTCGTTGCCATAGGAGCCACCACCAGTATCCTGATTAGGTAGACCACCCGCTACTAAGTTGATTGTGCCGCCAGCGCCACCATTTGTAGTGTCATCAGCATCATCACCAGCATCACCACCACCAGCCAAATAAAGAGTTCCTCCGGTTCCACCGGCACCACCATCATTTAATCCTTGCTCGTTAAATCCTCTCCCACCGATACCTAAATAAACAGACCCGCCAGTACCACCTGTTGGGCTACTAGAAATACCATCGTCTGCTCGGGAAATATCAGTATCATAAGACGAAAGTTTAATACTGTTAGAGACGGCGGCAGCCGAGTTAATCTTTCCTCCCAATACCCACAAATTACCGGTGGTAGTGGCACTACCATAAATAGATAATTTAGCACCACGATCCCCCGACATATTACCGATATTAACCGTGCCGTCAGCGCCATATGAGCCGCCGGAGTCAAAAGTTCCGCCAGCCACCAAAGTCACCGTACCGCCGGCACCACCGGTACCATTGTCATCAGCATCTCCACCGCCAGAGATAAAAACCGAGCCACCGGCACCACCGGTACCGCCAGACGGACCACCTACACTGGAGTCCCCACCATAAGAAATATAAAGCGAATCACCAGCATCACCAGTGGAGCCGCCGGCAAATCCTTGATTAATGAAGTTGGTATCCAAACTAGCACTACCGGTACTAGTGGCTACCACCAACCGGTTAGAGGCGGAGAGCCAGAGCAAGCCAGTGGCATCGTCAACCGTCGTGCCCGTACCAGGATAATAAGCTAGAGAATTTATTGCTCCGGTATTAACCGTCCCCGATCCACCGCTGGCAAAACAGGTGCCACGGATCGAGAAACAACCAGCCGTTAAATCAATACCGTTCATCAAAGTAGACGAGGCTGTAGTAAATATGCCGCCAGTAATTGCCAGCGCGGCTGACGGACTAGTAGTCCCCACTCCCACATTACCACCAGCTGTTACTGTTAAACGTTCCACATTATTAGTACCGATTTTAATCGGCGTATTCTCCATTCCCCAAATCCAGTTATTGCCATCTGCCCCGATACCAACCTCAAAACCGTCGGTAATGGTGGAGCCGGTAGAGCTATTAGACCACTTGGTAGTGGATGAGGCGGTGGTGGAAGTGGCAATTTGCATCCGAGCGGTTGGTGAGGAGACACCAAAGCCAAAGTCGCCAGCTACTTGGGCAAAATAAATATGACCATTGGTATCTAATAATTGCCAGCGAGCGGCCGAGGTATCACGACCTTGCATCACAGCACCACCACCAGAAGCGAGAATTTGAATAAACGATCCGGAGGCTGATGCGCGGAAACGAGCAAAAGTAGCGTCTGTCCCACCTACCCGTGTAACTGACAGACCATTCTCTGGTGATGTACCGCCAATGCTTAATGAACCTTGAGCCACAATAGCATTACCCTCATTAACCCAAGCAACAATACCGGTAGACCCACCAATTCTAAAATCACCAGCAAAAGTAGAGGTGGCAGTGGTGGAGGTGGCGTGGAAATACTCGGCCACTACCGGGCCAACAACAGACAGTTTAGCGTAGGGTGAGGTGGTACCAATACCAACATTGCCATTGTTTAAAATAGACATTAAGTGAGTCGAACCGGAACCGGAATAAAATCCAAAACCACGATCGGTAGCTGTTGGGCTGGCAGTATGACTGTAAGTAATAAAGTCAACATTGCTCTTGCCGGCCAAGTTGTCAGCCGCTCCCTCAAACTGAATACCTGACCCTTGAATATGGAGGGAGGCCGTTGGACTGGTTAAACCAATGCCAACATTCCCTGTATTGGTTATTTTAAATAAAGTAGTAGTGGCACTGGCAGTCGATGAGCCAACCTCAAATAAAGAAGTATTGGTTTCGTTACTATTTGCGTGGATTGAGAATTTAGCAAACGGACTGGAGGTACCGACCCCAATCAATCCGGAGTTTTTAATAATAAAATTTGCCACCGCACTCGCATAATCGGTAGCCACTCGCAAAAAGTCGCCCGAACCAGTTTGGGTAACAGTGAGCGCGGTGGTGGAGGCCCCGCTTGATTTGTTGGACTCCACCCAGGCCGAGCCTTTGATATGCGTCCAGTCGCTTGAGGCCGAATCACCAAGAAAAGAATTATTTTCAACAATCAAGGTGGAGATAGTGGAAGTGCTTAAGGTTGAACCGCCAACTAAAGTAAGAGAATTGCCAAAAATGTCACCATCAGCATCAACGAGAAACTTGACCGATCCACCCACAGCCAAGCCGAGCAAGTTGGTATCCTCAGCGGCCGTGGCCGGATTGATGTAAATTGTAGCATCGCTCACATTGGACCCCGATGCGCCAATAGACCAACTACCAAAGGTGTGAGGCAAAGTTGGAACATGGGTAAAAATAGCTTGACTGGAAGCAGTGGTAGAAGCGCCGCTAGTTAATAAATTGCCGATTATTTGCACATTCCCGTAAAACGTGGAGGTGGCAGTGGTGGAGGTGGCGGTTAAATAAGCGATCGTGGGCGAAGTAGATGAAGTCACGCCGGCGCCGGGGCCAGAGACATGGAGCCAGCCTTGACCGAGACCGGTGATAGCTAAATTGGTGGTGGTGGCGCTAGTGGTAGTGGCGTTTACACCGGTAAAGTTTTGGAGTGTGGTCGAGGCAGTAGCCAAGATATTGTTGAAGAAGCCGATCGTAGCGGTAAGAGCGGTAGAGGAGGCGTAAGGTAGGGAGGAAGCCTGCGTCCCAAAAGCGGTAAAGTATTGGGCTAAAGCCTGACCGGCACTAGCCAGCACCGCTCCGGGCGTAGTAGTACCGACACCTAGCCAGCCATTCCGATTAACCGTCAAAGCGGCGATAGTGCTGGTAGCCAAAGCATCGCTTGAAGTGGCAAAGTAGAGATTGCCGCCCTGCGAGCTAAGGGTCCAATGTTTAAGATTGGCACTGCTGCTTGTATCCGACAAAGCAAAAAAGGGCCTAGTGCCGGCCATTTGTAAGAGCCAATTGGGTGTCGAGGTGCCGATACCGACATTGCCCCCATTTTTAATTACAAAGTTAGCCGCGGCATCGGTATAGTCGGCCGCGATGCGCAAAAAGTCGCCCGAGCCGGTTTGGGTAACAGTGAGCGCGGTGGTGGAGGCCCCGCTTGATTTGTTGGACTCCACCCAGGCCGAGCCTTTGATATGCGTCCAGTCGCTTGAGGCCGAATCACCAAGAAAAGAATTATTTTCAACAATCAAGGTGGAGATAGTGGAAGTGCTTAAGGTTGAACCGCCAACTAAAGTAAGAGAATTGCCAAAAATGTCACCATCAGCATCAACGAGAAACTTGACCGATCCACCCACAGCCAAGCCGAGCAAGTTGGTATCCTCAGCGGCCGTGGCCGGATTGATGTAAATTGTAGCATCGCTCACATTGGACCCCGATGCGCCAATAGACCAACTACCAAAGGTGTGAGGCAAAGTTGGAACATGGGTAAAAATAGCTTGACTGGAAGCAGTGGTAGAAGCGCCGCTAGTTAATAAATTGCCGATTATTTGCACATTCCCGTAAAACGTGGAGGTGGCAGTGGTGGAGGTGGCGGTTAAATAAGCGATCGTGGGCGAAGTAGATGAAGTCACGCCGGCGCCGGGGCCAGAGACATGGAGCCAGCCTTGACCGAGACCGGTGATAGCTAAATTGGTGGTGGTGGCGCTAGTGGTAGTGGCGTTTACACCGGTAAAGTTTTGGAGTGTGGTCGAGGCAGTAGCCAAGATATTGTTGAAGAAGCCGATCGTAGCGGTAAGAGCGGTAGAGGAGGCGTAAGGGAAAGTGGAGGCTTGAGTGGTAGAAGTGGCAGTAAAGAAGGGAGCAGAAATTTGCTGATAACCACTAACCAGACCGCTAAAAATGGTAGTGCCGATAACCGCCAAATTACCCAGCGCGGTGGTGGTGGCACTTGAGGAGCCATACTGGCCAAGGCCGGGCAAACTCCAAATATTTGGTAAGGTGGTGGTGGAGGCCAAGACAAAACTAGTGGAATCCAGACCATCGAGCTTGTCGGCCTCAAAGGCGGCGGGCACGGCGCCGATAATCTTGCGCGGCGTCATCTCGGAGTCCGATCCTACCTTAACCCCCAAATAAAGCGTTTGATTAAAGTTGACTGACGCCAGCGAGGTGTCTGCGCCCAACATAACGCTGAACAAGCCGTTGTCTACCGAGACGGTTTTAGTCTCGGTCCAAATCGCTGCACCGCCGGTCGCTGCTGTGTACAAACTAAAGACAATGCTGTAATTGCCATCGGAGACCGCCACATCGCTTGAGTCGGTTAATTTGCCCTGGTAATTTATTTGCTGATTAATGGCGGCCAAAGCGGTCAGAGGAGCAATAACCGAGTTAATCAAAATAGCTGTAGCTAAAAGCAAGATGCCGGCACGACCAAAAGCCCTATTTTGATAAGGGCCGGCCGAAAAAAGAAGGAAATGAGCAATCCGTCGTATTATTTTTTTTAATACAGGAATCACCCGTCTGTTATGTCAGGAATCTGCTAATAATTATACCACTCTGCTGCGCCAAAAACCGTTATATTTAAAACGTCAATGGGGATAACTGAAACTTAAAAAATACCAGTAAAAATAAAGAGAAAAATGAGCCCGATAATAATACGATAAACGCCAAAAACAATAAAAGAGTTGGTGGCCACAAAGCGGACCAACCAGCGGATAGTCGCCGCCGCCACCGCGCAAGAAATAATCGCCCCGCCGACCAGTGTAAGCCACTGGCCATTAGTGAAAACGAAACCGTTTTTAAAAAGATCGTAGCCGGTGGCGGCGGCCATAGTAGGCACCGCCAACAAAAAAGAGAAGGCGACTATCGCCTCGCGACTAAAGCCGCGCACCAAGCCAGCCACGATAGTGGCGGCTGAGCGCGATACTCCGGGAACCACCGACACCGACTGGATCAAGCCGATCAAGAGCGCATCTTTAACCGTCAAGTCGCCTAAACTTTTAGTCGTCGCGCCGGCAAAACGCCGCCCATACCAATACTCAAACAAAATCAAAACCAACCCGCCGCCGATCAAAGCCCAAACAACCACCATGGGGCTACTGAGCAACTTTTTAACAATCAGACTATATAGCGCCAAGCCGATGGCGCCGGTCGGCACAAACCCAGCCACCGCCAGGAGGGCTAAGCGGCGATTAACCGCCAATTGCCGTCCATACAAGATGAGCACCGCCATAATCGCTCCCAACTGGATAGCGATGGTAAATGAGGTAACAAACGGCGCGGCGGTGACATTAAGCAGCTTGGTCGCCAAAATCAAGTGCCCAGTTGAGGACACTGGTAAAAACTCCGTCACCCCCTCAATAACACTTAAAATTAAAATTTGGAGTAGGGTCATGTTGTTGTTTGTAAACGCTTACGCCGCCAAGTTAAATAAAGCAATCCTCCCGCCACCAAAAAAACCAAAACTAACTTCTCAAACTGGTCGATAACGGCGCCGTATTTGACGTAAATCTCGCCCACTGCCGCTCCGGCCGCCGCCAAACCAGCCGCCCGCAAAGCGCTACCAACGACAATTACCAGCAAAAACTTGGGCCAAGGATAGCGGAGCAAGCCACATCCTAAATTGATGGCGATATTGGGAATCACCGGCACAATCCGGAGACCAAGTAACACCAGCTCGTCGCGGTAAGAACTTTTAAGTTTTTGCTCAAATTGATCTAGATGGCCCAAATTGACTCCCAAATAGCGGCCAAAACGAGCAACAAACGGCCGGCCAACAAAGTAACCGAGGTAATAATAAATGAGCGAGCCGGCCGTAATGCCGATAGTAAGGGGGATTACAATTTGAACAAGTAAAGTGAGCCAAAAATCCCCGCCCGGCGGCCAAGTCAAAAACACAAAACCGGAAGAGAGCATGACGAGCGAGGAGGGCACCGGCGCCACTATCTCCTCCAAAAAACCGCCCGCCAAAACCCCCCACGCCCCCAGCGGCAATAAAACATCACGGATAAAAGTGACCAAAGTCTCGATCATTGTAAATTAAGCTCGTGCTTTAGAATAACATCATTGTCGCCAAATAAAAATCGACCGGTAAAATTTTTATCGACTTTACCCCTTTGCTCCAACTCTTTTACCTCTACTCCGCACTCTTCCCTAACCTCGCGGATAGCGGCCTCTTGAATCGTCTCGCCGGACTCGACCTTGCCGCCATAGCCATTAAAGCGCCCAGCGCCAAAACCGCGCTTTTTAAGCCCTAAATTGACTCGCCCCTCGCTAACAATCAAACAAAGTGTTAAAACCTTACGATTGACAGACATTATCTAAATATAGTAGCATAAAATCACCTAGCCAAAGCCTCTCCTTCCGGCAGCGCGTTAGGCCCCGCCGTAGCACCCGGCGGAAAATCCTGAAGCCTTTTTAGGCTGATGGTAGGCGTACTGGGACTTCGACCACCTGTCCCTTACGCCTTATTTTATTTTTAAACTATTCCTAATTTTTGACGACCGTCCGAGATTAGGAATGTAAACTAATTCTACGACCATTAAAGTAGTTTACACTTAAAATTTACTATCTATTAATTCTTTAAGATAAAAATTGATATCCTCCGAATTTTTTAATTCATCAAGAGCAAACCATTGATATTGATCATTCTCTGTTTCATCTAATTTGATCTCTCCTTCCGCCTCACCGAGGTAAGTTAATCTAACCACGTGTTTACCTGGATTTTTTAAAATATCTTGGGCTGACAATAATTTAGGCTCTCCGATCAACTCTAAATTAGTCTCCTCTCTAACTTCCCTCTTTAAATTCTCGAGCAAATTTACTCCAGCATTAATCCTCCCACCAACAACATCCCAACGATTTTCTACCTCGGGATACTTCTCCACCGACCGCCGCAACAATAAATACTTCCCTTCCTTATTTTTAATCAAAATCTTCACCCCAACCTGCAACAAAATCTCATTGGCCATGGCATTTTTTGTACTTCTTGCCGCTGCCGCAAGGACAGGGGTCATTCCTACCGACGGTTGTACTAGGCTCGGTTGGGCCGGTAGCCACTGTTTTAACTGCCTCAGCCCGAGCCGGAGCGGCGCCGAGAGCCGGGATCAGTTTGACCACCTCGGCAAAAATATTAAATTCGAGATCTTTAAAGAGCCGGAGGCCCTCACGCTTAAACTCCACCAACGGGTCGCGTTGGCCGTACGCCCGCAAGCGGACGCTGCTGCGTAAATAATCTATCGCCTCCAAATGCTCCACCCAGTACATATCCATCACTTGTAAAATAAGGGCGCGGACGCTCGCCGCCAATCGCTCTCGGCCAAACTCCACCTCTTTTTGCTGTAAGATTTGCTTAAAATTACCCTCTTCCTCAGCACTTAAAGACAGGGCCTCGAGCGCCTTGGCGATAAACTGGTCGAGCTCCACCCAGCCGCCAAACAACACTTGCTGGCGCCGCTCGTAGAGCGTTAGGCGCTGATGATTGACCACGTCGTCATACTCGAGCAAATGCTTGCGCGCGTCAAAGTTAAGCCCTTCGATTTTTTGCTGAGCGCCCTCAAGCGACCGAGTAACAAGCGAGTGGGTAATCGGCTCATCTTCGGGGATGGAGAGCTTGGCCATTAGGCCTTTAATGCGCTCCGAGCCAAACAGCCGCATCAGCGAGTCCTCAAGCGAGAGGTAAAAAACGGTCATGCCCGGGTCGCCCTGGCGCCCCGAGCGGCCGCGGAGCTGATTATCAATACGCCTGGCCTCGTGGCGCTCGGTGCCGATCACATAAAGGCCGCCCAAGTCCCTCACCTCGCGCGCCTTGTCCTCATCGGACACAGCACCGCCCAATTTGATATCGACGCCGCGGCCGGCCATATTGGTGGCGATCACCACCGAGCCTTTGGCACCGGCGTCGGCGATAATCGCGCCCTCCTCCTCGTGATTTTTAGCATTTAAAATTTTATGGGCAATCCCCGCTTGGCGGAAGTAAGCCGAGAGGAGCTCGTTTTTCTCAATTGAGACGGTGCCCACCAGCACCGGCTGTCCTTTGTTCTGCAACTCTTTGACCAATTTGGTAATCGCTTTAAATTTAGCCGCTTCCGTCTGGAGCACAATGTCGGGCAAATCTTGGCGGCGCGAGGTCTGATGCGGCGGTATCGCCACCACGTCAAGACCATATACTTTGCGGAACTCCTCCGCCGACGTTTTGGCGGTACCGGTCATCCCGGCCAGTTTTTGATAGAGCCGGAAGTAATTTTGCAAAGTCACGGTGGCAAAAGTCCGCGACTCGGCTTTGACTTTGACCCCCTCCTTGGCCTCAATCGCCTGATGCAAACCCTCCGACCAGCGCCGGCCCGGCTGAAGCCGGCCGGTAAACTCGTCGACGATCACGACCTCGCCATCTTTGACCACATACTCTTTGTCCCGCTGATAAATCGCCTTGGCTTTGATGGCCGTCTCCAAATGATGGACGTATTTAATGCCCTTGTCGGTATAAATATTATCAACACCAAGCGCTTTTTCCGCCTTCTCGATCCCCGCCTCGGTTAAAGAGACGGCTTTAAGCTTGTGATCGATGGTAAAGTCAGCGCCCTCCTCCAAAGTGCGGGCAATATTGGCAAAAGTGGCATACCAAGTCTCGGCATCAGCTACCGGCGCCGAGATAATGAGCGGCGTTCGCGACTCATCGATTAAAATCGAGTCCACCTCGTCAATGATGGCAAAAGGGTAAACTCGCGCCGTACCACGGAAGCGGCCCGCCACCTCGCTCTGGCTGTAAGCCAAATGATCGCGGAGATAATCAAAACCAAATTCGTTATTGGTGCCGTAAGTGATATCGGCGGCATAGGCCTCCCGGCGCGAGCAGGAGCGCAAAAATTGAGGCAAAACTCTGAACGAGCCTTGGGCGTCTCGCGCTTGGTCCTCCGCTTGATGAGCGGGATCGTATAAGTAAGAAGTTTGATTATTAAGCACCGCCACAGTGAGGCCTAAATAATCGTAAATTTGACCCATCCACACCGCATCGCGCCGAGCCAAATAATCGTTGACAGTGACAATGTGGACACCTTGACCGGCTAAAGCATTAAGGTAAGCCGGCAAGGTGGCAACCAAGGTTTTGCCCTCGCCGGTGCGCATCTCGGCGATGGCGCCCTGATGCAAAACTAGACCGCCCAATAATTGGACATCGTAATGGCGCTGGCCCAAGGTCCGCTTGGCCGCCTCGCGGACCACCGCAAAAGCCTCTGGCGCCAAATCGTCCAGACTTTCGCCACGCTCCAGGCGCTGTTTAAACTCAACAGTTTTGACTTTAAGATCCTCCGGCGAGAGCGCCGCCAACGCCGGCTCCAAGCTGTTAATAACAGACACCTTTTCCGACAATTGGCGCAAGAGAGCCTCGCTCGGATCGCCAAAAATGGCGCTAAATAAAGACATAATCGGTTCGATAAATACGCGCCAAGTATATCACAAAAAAACACCCCCGATAAGCGGTGGTGTTTTTATTTCGATAAGGGAATTATTTGCGCTTCTTAGATTTCTTCTTTGAAGACTTCTTGGCCTTCTTAGCTTTTTTCTTAGCCATAATATTATGTTTTGGTTATTAAAGTGATGAAGTAGCGTCGACCATTCTGGCTACCACTCTCCTTGCTTTAATTATCGCGCAAAAAAAAATTAGTACAACGATAGTAAAACAAAAAATGTGGATAACTTATGAAAATAAAAATCCGAGACAAGCCAGCACAATTGTTGCCACGATCGCACTGCCAAAAATAAGTTCCGCATTCGGCGCTTGATTGATTACCAACAACAACGTCGCCGAGAGCCACACGGTGATCAGGGTAACGGTAAACCAGAGATAGCGCATAAAATAAATCAGCGACTCAGCGGATTGCGACCGGCATTGATATCATCGATTAATTTTTGAGCCGGCCCCTGATAATCGGGAAAACGGGCCATAATATCCTTAATAACAGCCACCGACTCGGCCCGACGCCCCACCGCCAAATAAGCGGCCGCGAGCGAGAATTGGTATTGAACGTTGCCGGGATTGGCCGGGGCCAATTTTTGCCAAGCGGCCAACACCAGATCATATTGGCCGTTTTGGGCAAACCAGTTGATGTACTGCGGATCAGGTACGGCAATGGTGCCGAATGCCGGCTCCAACACCTCTCGCGCCGCTTCGGTTTTGCCTCTCATTAATAAGATCAAGCCGTAAAATTTGCGCGCTTCAAGATAACTTGGGTCAGACTCATAAGCTTGTTTGATCAGTTTCTCAGCCTCGGCGTAATTATTTTTCGCGAGGTAATTGGAAGCGATGGCAAACAAAACCGACTGCTTATTGGGTGCCACAATCCTGGCCCGCTCCAAATACTCGGCCGCGAGCTCGACTTTGCCAAAACGACTTAAGAACGATCCGGCAAATAAAAGGAGGCGGGCATCTTCGGGATTGGCGGCAATTATTTTATCCATTTCCGCGGCGGCATAACCCAAAAACGCTTGCCGTTCCGCCGCCGAAAGACGCTCATCGCGCGACACGGCTTCGGCGCGATTAAGCAACTGCTCCCTGATCTCGCGATCGCCGATTGACGAATTGTAAGCTACCGTTTTTTCAAATAAAGCGACACTCTCTTTAGGATCGCCGGCAGACAGCGCCTTGATTAGGCCGCGAGCGGTTTTAAGCGGCGTTGCATTTACCTGATAAACGACAATTAGCATCAGGGCCAGCGCCGCCGCAACGCCAAACCAGGCCAGCGGCTTAACCGGCACTTGATTGTTAACATTGGCGGAGGCGGGCAGGCGGCTGACTTGGTGCAAATAGGCCAACAATAAAAAGAAATAAATATAACTAATGAGATTATCGAAGACAAACAGATTTTGAAAAAAATAAGCCGCCAACAAGCCGGTGGCCAAACTTTTGGCCAAAGGCGACCCGAGCCAATCATCGCCGGGCACTCGGCGCCACAGGAGCCACAGCGCACCAACGAACAAGCTGAGATAAGCGATTAAACCGAGCAAGCCGGTAGCTACCAGCCAGTCCAGCAAAACATTGTGCGAGCGGTCAAACCAGGCCTCTTGGCGCCATAAAGCCGGATCATAATATTTGTTAAAAACCACACCATAATTCTCTTGTCCCCAGCCTAACAACGGCCGCTCCTTAAAACCTTGCAAACTCATCCGCCAAATAATTAGCCGGGACTGGGTAGTGGTCTCTGAGACCGAAATCGCAGCGAATCGGCCCAAAACCGGGCTGTTTTTGATTAAATCGGAGTCTCGGAACAAAATAAAACCGGCAATTAAAACCGCCAGCGCTATAATCGAGCCGACTGCCAACTTGCGCAAGCGTCCCGGATAATGCCAGCCGATTAAGATACCGGCCAGTAGCAGACCTCCGATCAGACCCAAAATAACACCGCGCGTCGCCGTGTAATACAGCACTACCAATTGCAAGACCGCCAACCCGGCCAAAAAATAACGCTGCCAGCCAATAGACCAAACGCGAGTTAAAGCGATTAAAACCAAAAACAAATTAAAAAGCAGATAGACAGCCAGATAGGTGGCATTACCAAAGGTAGCGTCGACGCGGACGCCGCCTTGATTAATTGTCGTCCAGCCTAAGAGCTGGGTCAGGGCATAAAGCGAGACTAGGGCACTAATCACGATTGAGCTTTTAACAATCAGTCGCCACCAAGCCCGCGTCATTACTACCGAGCCAGCAACAACAAACAACGCGATAATGTGGAGCAGACCGATAACCCCCTCCATCCGCTCAAAATTGGACCAAAAACTCCGCCCAGGATTAACTCCAAACCAAGCCGCCAATAAAGAAACAGCGCCGAGCGCAAGCGCCGACCACAATAGCCATGATGATTTGGGGCGATAATTCTTATCTAAAATAATTAAGACCAGCCACAAGCCGAACAAAATCTCGACAACAATCCTAAAAAAGAAAGCTTTGCCGGTAATAAATGGGAAGAAGAGCGCCGGCGCTACGATCAAGGGAGTGGCCGAAAGCAGACAAATACCGCCCACAATCGCCCACGGCAAAATATTTTTAAGCATCATTGTCGAACTATAGCATAAAAATCCCAAAATGCTAGTATGGTAGAGATGATTTCATTCTTAAAAAACAAGCTGTATCGCGGTCTCCGAGCCAGCGAGCAATACACCAAAACCGATATGGTCTACTTGGCTCGCGGCGGGTTGTGGCTTGGAAGCGGGCAAATCTGGGGCGCCGTAATCGCCTTTGGACTATCACTGGCCTTTGCCAATCTACTTACTCCAGAAAGTTACGGTATTTATAAATACGTCTTGTCGGTTGCCGGTATTATCGGCGCGCTTACCCTCACGGGCATGGGCACAGCTGTAATCCAAGGCGTGGCTGCTGGTGAAGAAGCAATTTTACGGGCTGCCTTTAAAAAAGCGGTCCAATTTGCCGCTCTGCCATGGTTGGTAGCTTGGGTGGTCGCTTTTTATTACTGGTATCAGGGTAATTTAATTTTAGCCGGCAGCCTAGGTTTGGTGGGCATAGCCTTACCGCTGACCAATGCCTTTGGACTCTACAGTAGTTTTTGGAATGGGCGTAAAAATTTTAAATTAGCCACTAGTAGTTGGGCCGCGACTTATCTAGCAACAGCACTACTCTTGGTATTGGCCATGTTCGCAACAGATAACCCGCTGGTTTTAATCGCCATTTATTTTACAACCAACCTGATATTTAATGCATTTTTTTACTGGCAGGTCAACCGCCAAGTTAGTGGCCGAGCAGCCTTTCGACCAGAGACACTCACCTATGGCCAGCACCTGACGATGATGAATATTATCGGCACAGTCGCCAATCAACTCGATAAAATCATCATCTTCCAACTATTTGGCGCCTTACCGCTCGCCATTTACTCTTTTGCCCAAGCAATACCGGAGCAGATTAAAGGCAGCTTTAAAAATCTATTTAATTTAGCCTTGCCTAAGTATGCGGCAGCCAATCCACAGCAGCTACGCACCAGCATTGTCGATAAAATGATCCGTTTAACGATTATCGCTACAGGGATCACCGTACTTTATATGGCCGCGGCTCCGTCTATTTTTAAATTATTATTTCCTAAATATTTAGACGCGGTATTTTACTCTCAACTTTACATTCTGGGTCTAGTGGCTTTACCGGGTATTGCCCTATCCTCGCTTTATTTTCAAATCCAAAAAAATACCCGGATCCTTTATTACATAACTATCAGTGGTAACATTATCACTTTGATCCTGACTTTTGTTTTGGTATCGCGCTTTGGTATTTTGGGTGCCGCCATTGAAAATACCTTGTCCTGGTTTATGATTTTGGCAGTTAATCTATTCTTTTTTGCAACAAATAAACCCGCTCATGAAAAAACTCCCGAGTCAGCGGACCACCCAAACTAAAAAAAAGATCGATAATTGGCTGGAGCAGGCGTGCCAAGCGCGGATAAAACCACAATTTGGGCACATATAAACCAAGTGAGCGAGCGCTAATAAGATTAAACTCCGAGCTTAATCGCCTCTCTACTTGCCGATAACTCCGATAATCCCGGTAATACGGCTGATGTTTAATTTTTAAACGCGCTTGGATGGACCAGCGCCCGGCCTGCGAACATAAATAATAACCGCCCGGTTTTAAGTGTTTTGTAATATAAGCAAATTCTGAGTCAAACAATGGTGGAGCAAGATAACCGATACTTAAAATGATATCAAATTGGTCTACTGGCTCCTCGCCGCGGACATAGTAACTAATAGATTGATCAGGGGACAATTGGCGCGCCACATTGATCATCTGCGGGGCAATATCGATGCCAACCAACTTAGAAAAAGCACCTGGCAGTTGATGTTTTAACTCGCGCAACACCACCCCATCAGCACAAGCAATCTCCAGTGCCGCCAAACCCGTCTGAGAACCAACTGCTTGTTTAACCAGAGAGGCCACCAGCGCCAAACGCCGACGAAAAAAATATTTAACATAGGAATCGATTGCCCCTCGATAGCGCTTATGCGAGTAAACAGCGCTCTCTTGATCATAATACTCTTTAGTCATTGACTTTAGGATTATGGTATAAAGCAAGCAATTTTTCAATATGACGGTCTTGGCTAAAATACTCTTCCGCTCGTCGACGTCCGGCCTGGCCATAAGTGCCAGTTCTTACTTCATCAAGCAACAGTACCACAAGCGCGTTGGCTAATGACTCCACGTCGCTAGGATTAAGTAATAATCCGGTCTCATTGTTGACTATCGCCTCTTTGGTGCCGCCAAAAATCGTCCCCACCACCGGCTTAGCCATAACCATCGCCTCCAAATTAACTGTTGGAAAGGGATCTAAATATAAAGACGGTGTTAAAACCACTTGAGCCGAAGCGTAGGCCAATTTCATCTCTTCCCGCGAGAGCCAGCCTAAAACCAAAACCCCATCTTGATTAATATTTGTCTCTCCGGCGACCAACAAAACTGCTTGAGGGATTTTAGATCGCACTATTTTAAAAGCCTTGAGGGCCACCTCTCTCCCTTTGGCGCCGCTGACTCGCCCGCCGAATAAAATTACTTTTTTGCCTATTAAATTGTGTTTGGACTTAAACGCCTGGACTGCGGCCGACCCAACTTGCCAGTCTGATAAATCGATACCATTATGCAAAACGGTCACCCGCTTAATCCCCGCCAAATCCAAAACATCTTTAACTGCCTGACTAACCGCGATAATCCGATCGACATATTTTAAATAATGTCGCACCAGGATGCTTTTAAATGGATTAAAACGCCATCGCTCAACTTTAAATTGCCGCCACCAAGACGGCGGTTTAAAATTACCGTCTCGATCGGGAAACAATTTTCCCGGAGCAACAAGCATTAAGTCATGGGCGGTTAAAAAAACCCGGGCTCCAGACCGCTTAGCCGCCTTTAAACAAGCATAGGATAAATAACGGTGGATATTGTGCGCATGGACAATATTCGGCTTGAAATTATCGATAATCCTTTTAACTTGCTTTAATAAGCGATAATTATAAATAGCTCGGTAAGACCGCAGGCGCTCACTGCCACCAGCCTTAAGTACAGTCAGTTTATACGGTAACTGATTGAATGCTTCACCATGAGGCCCGTTGTCGCTAGTGGTCACTATTAACACTTCATGACCTCGCTCGGCCAAACTACGAGCGGTATTTTGGGCAATTACTCCCGCCCCGCCTGGACGAAGCCCCGGCCAATCATCAGTTAAGACCAAAATCTTCATATCTTTTTGGCCACTAAGGCCCAACCGATGGTATGCTTGCGATTAGCCTGATTGCTAGTCCGATCATCTAGCCAAACCGTCATTTTGCTAATCAAAGACAACAACTTGCCGCCCAATTTGCCGATTATCGGCCGTTCATACAATTTATAACGGTCAGTCAGATAACGCACTATTTGTTGGACAATGGTGGCGTAAAAACCACCGCGCGGCTTAATCAGTAAAATCTCAAAACCGTTGTCGACCAACAATGATCTTAGGCCATAAGTGGTATAACGGTAAAAATCATGCGGCTCCTCATGCAACTCATTCATTTGCGGAACTGTCAATAATAAAATACCCCCGGTTTTTAATACACGATTAAACTCAGCAACAGCCAACCAGGGATGAGGCAAATGCTCCAAAACTTGAGTGGATACAATCGTATCAAAATCACCGTCTGGGAAAGGAATTTTTTCCGCACTGCCCACCACATCCACATTAGGACCGGGTACCATATCCATTTTTAGATATTCTTGATAGGTGAAAAGGTGGCTATAACGGTCGTGAGAACCGGCCCCCACATCAAGCACCCGGCCGGACACCCACGGTGCCAACTGCGCTATCTGGCGCTTTAACAACAAACGGTCCGGCTGGAGAATAAAAATCATATTACTTGATTTGAGCGATAACCATTAGACGATCACCCAATAAACTTTGGGGAAATATGGACGTCAAATAATGACTGCACCATTTAACACCACGATATAAAAAGAAAGAAAATTTGTCTTTTGGCCCCCCTTCCCAAGTGCGAAGCGACAATACTTTAAAACCAGCCTGATTTAACAAATAACGCATCGACCGCGGATTAAACATCAGGAGGTGATAGGGCGGTTTGGGCATAAATTTTGTCCGATGCTGAGCCGGTAAAAAGTAACTGTCCCCCACTCGACCACGACAGAGATTATACAAAGCGACTAAAAAACCGGTAACAGTCAATTCATAAGTCAGAGGCACCTCTAAAACCACCACTCCCGTTGGGGCCAAATGCTCTTTAATTTGAGCCAAGAGCCGATAAGGCGTGGCAACATGTTCGAGCACATCGCCCAAATAAATAATATCGAAAGACGGCCAATCGCTGGGCTTTTGAGCTAGAGTTCCGGTAGCTACTTTTAAGCCGCGTTCCCTGGCCGCCTGTGCCATCTTTTGCGACAATTCCAGACCATAGGCCTGGTAACCAAATTCTTGCTCGGCGACGGTCAACAAATAACCGCCGGCGCAGCCGAGATCCAGTACTCGCCCACGCGGAATAAAACGTTTGATTTGAGCAAGCGCGCGGCGCGCTTTTTGTTCCGCCCATAATTTATTATCCCAATATTGTTTTTGGGCCCCGCCGGCATACTCAGAGTCAAAATAGGCTTCAACTTGATAGAGCTGATTTATTTCTTCTTCCGTTAAATTATGCTTAATGTACTTTAGCGAGCAAGACAAACATCTGACTAATGGAAATAATTTACCCTGCCAAGCGTAACCACCATAGGGCAGATCTTGATAGCTACCTGACTGACACACTGGGCAGGATTGTTGATTAGACATAATCACATTAAGATAGCAGGCGATCAACCGCTTGGCAGACCATCTCGACACTAATCGACTCCGCTTGGCGCCTGGCTTCCACTTTATCATAAACACGAGCATTCATGATATGGAGCATCGGCTCTGCCCGCTCAACCATAACCACCACATGTTTGGGACCGTGCGGAGGCTGCTCGACCTCTGACATTGGGCCAACAATATCGATAGTTGGTACTCCAAAAGCCTCGGCAATGTAAATCGGACCGGTATCTACACTAATAAACAAATTCAGTCTGGCAATTAAGGCTTTTAACTCCTCGATCGATAAATTATTCAGCAAATGCCAATTACTATGATGGGCTTTGACCAAATCAGACATGGTTTTTATTTCCCTATAATCCGACGGGCTGCCGATAATTAAAATCTTGGCTTTATATTTGGAGATTAAATAATCCGCCACTTGGGCAAAGCGTTCGGCGGGCCAAAGCTTAATTTTATTACCAGCCCCAGGAGCGATGCCCACAATTAAATCCGATTGTCCCAAATGATAATCGTTTAAAATAATATCCGCCTTGGTTTTAGCTGCCTGAGAAAAAGTGAGGGCTTTGACAGTATCGGTCTCAATAATATTAAGCGGCTCTAACAATTTTAAATACTCACCAGGAGCATAATTATTCATCTGATGATTGGCGACTCTTACCAAGCGAGTCAGCAAGCGGTAACTTTTGGTTTGATAGGGACTAAAACCGCCCACTACCCACGGGGCGATAATTAGCGGCGCCGACGACAAGTAAGCTGCTGCCAGAAAATTAAAATGGGGCATAACCAAAATTACCACCTCGGGCTTAAAATCTTTTAACATAGCAAGGGTGGACACAATATCTTCACCGTAGACCAAATAATGATCCACAGCCGGATGCCCCGCCAATAAAGACCGATTAACCTGATTGCCCATTACTCCTAAAAACCAGTCAGGACGATGTCTTTTGATTGCCGCAAAAAGCGGTGTGGTGCAGACCATATCACCCAACTTGGCCGGCTGAATAACCAGCACCCGGCTGATCTGATTAGGTAACTGGTGAGCCCGGCCACGCCATAAAAATCTGACCAAACAACGTCCAATCAAAATAAAATTATTGAGATAAAACTTCATAAATTGAAATGTGACTGATATCAGCAACCGGTTTTAGGTTAAATTTCTTAGTCACCGGCCACCAGGAATCAGTTTGTCGGTCCCAGATCACATAATCAACCGGGTAAGCATTTATGTCCACCCCGCCAGTTAAAATATTATCCACCGTAAAATCACGGCGTTGTTTAGGAACCAGATAATAAGAGGCGTGATCCTCCCAGACCACATTGCCACCGGTATAAACCGGGATCAACTCAGACAAAGCCTGATTGGCTAAAAAGGTTTTTTCTGCTGGGGTATGATCCGAAATCCAATTTAACACCGGTCCGTAATTTTGAAGCTTAATCGTCTCATCAAAACGGGCCAGATATGAAGAATATTGAACAAAAACACCGGCATAGATCGATAAAACAATAACACCCACGCCGATTGCCACCACCCACAAACGCGACTTTAGGAAAAACAAAGTCCCCGCCCAAACAACAACCAAGCTAAATACCGGCCGATTAAAATACCAATGATAATGCCCCTCCTGCAGGACGATACCGGTAATTAATTGCTGATTAACTACCGCCAGACTAGTGGTAAGCAACACGGCAATAAATAAGGCCTCTGGTGGCAATTGACCTTGATTCTTTTTAAATCGCCAACAAACAAAGGCGAATAATAGCCCTGTCGCTACAAAAACAGTACTCACTACCATCCTCCGACCGGCCTGTACATCAAATGTCTCGGCCAATAAATAGTAATCGGGATGTGTGATCACTTTAAACAACTCGTAAATAACCGGCAGTCCGCCGATTACCCCGAAGATCAACACCGCAGCCAAACCCAAAGCATCACGCCGGCGTTTAACAAAACCAAAGACGATCGCATTAATCACCAGGATAGCTAATAAATAGGTAAAAAGATAAAAATAAACATAAAAAGACAGGAGTAAAATTACAGCCAACAAACAAAGGAGGCGCCAATTAAAGCCTTGACGCCAATAACTAAGCAAAACATGCAAAAAACCAAAGAAAAAGAGTCCGCTGATTTGCGGATTAATCGGCCGGGCATACATTAAAAACTGCGTAAAAACAGGCTCGCCCTTAATCAAATTGAGCAAATTGCCGAAATCGAGCAACGGATAACCGAGCGTAACCAAAGCGCCGCCGGCCAATGACCACACAATAGAACTGGTTAGACGGTAGCTTAAAAAATAAACCAGCAAAAACATTAAAGCCGGCCAAATAAATTTATACGCCAAATTAAGTAGCGGCACCGACACACCGAAAATTAAGCTGGGCCAGGCAGCCACCTGCTCAATAACCGCTGGTGTTGCCACCGGGATATCAGTTTTAAAACCAGTAAAAAAGGGGTTGCCGATACCGTTGCCGTCCACCGCCTCCCTCATCCGAGCCAAATAATGAGGCTCGGCATCGCTCTGGAGCATATAAATGCCCTGGTATTGGCCACCACTTTGCCAAATAAAAATCAGCTGAGGGCCGATGGTAATAAACCCGACCACCAAGGCCAGAACGAGCCCCCAAAAATGCTTACGATTGAAAAAATTAATGGATGTCATAATTTACCAAGCAAACAGATAATCGGTTTTTAAAGTCAATATTTTGTCCCCGGCACTTACCGGTACCGCCAAATAAGCATAATTAGCAGGGTAAACCTCGGTCGGTCGGCCGTCAATATCAGCTCGCCAGCGATTAGCATGCGAATTGCCGATGTAGATATAACCGTCACCCAAGCCCGAGAGATCAAAAACCATTTCTTTTGATTTAATCTCCGGTATTAAGGCCTCAGTTTGAGGTGGAGCCGGATAATCGTTACTTTTATTCCCTGGGATAATTACTGTCGGACGATCTGACTGATTTAGATGTCGAACCATAAAATCGAAATTGGCAAATTCATCGTCCGAAACAACCCTAACCCGATCAATCCAAAAATAACGTGGCCAGTAACCGGGATTTTCATACAAACTGACTGTTTGGTCGCATATTGCCAGCTTAAAGTCTTTAACTCTGACAAAAGGTTTAGTTAAAGGATAATAAGACAAAATATAGCGGATATTTAAGGCTTTAAGCAAATTGGCGCGCGAGGCAATAACAGCGATCTTTTCTTGATGAGACAAATTGGCGACCGATAGCATCGACCCTGTCACCGACTGTTCCGACCCAATATAGGCGTTAAACTCACTAATCTCTTTCGGCATAAAATTATCGTACCCATCAATCATCTCGATGCCATACAACATATGACTATTTGGCAGCAATAACTCTTTGGCCACTTGATATGATTTCTCACCCTCGTTATCTAATTTGCATCCCCGTTCTTTTAAGTCATACAGTGTAAAACCGGGCCACAAACTAAATACTCTGAAAGGACCTTGGGACTCCATCGCCGTTGATTGCTTAATAAAACGAGCCGTGGCGGGCACAGACTCGATAACTCCTCTGGAGACAAATTGATAATTGCCACCATAGGCCCCTAAAAATCCAATTAAAGTAATAAGTATAGCCAGTTTGACCAATGTCTCTTGACGATATCGGTACAGCCGGTTAAACCACCAGGCAATCAAAACCAGGGAGACAATAGCCGAAACAGTACCCAGACTAAACCAAGAACTTTGGAGCAGTAATTGCTCCCAGGCATTAGTTAACACTCTCAAATAATGGTCTGGAGGCAAGGAGCCGTAACCACCCGGAAAAGCCAGATTAAAAAAATTTTTAACCAAATCGGTTGTCGGCCCTAAAAAGAACCGGTAGACAACAGTAGTGATTAGGCTGATAAATAATACCAGTCCAATTAACCAATAAACGACCCGCCTAGAAACAGGGCGGCGGAAACTATTTGGACTGGCAATTAACTTGCCTAAGGCCTGGGTAGCCACCAATGCTCCGCCCAAATTACCGATAAACATCAAGCGCGAAGCCTCTCTTAAAGAATCAATGAATGGTAAATAATGGAGAAAAACGGCCAATGGCGAGTAGGCCAGGCTGGCAATTAAACAAAAAAACCACACCCCGAAGAAAAATCGGCTGGACCCGTCAGACCAGTAACGCCAATTAATAGCAAATAAGACAATCAAAACCAGTGGCAAAAGTCCGAGATACCACCCCGGCGAGCCAAGTGGGATAAAAGGATGCTTCCAAAATGGTACTGCCAAATGAATTAAATCAAAAAAATTATAAGAACCTCCTAACCACTCACTGAGTGCCACTCCAGCAACCCGAGCCGACTCCTTACTCCAAAGCAAAGTGGAGACAATTACCTTAAAGCCAACCGCAAAAGATGAGAGGTAAACCAATCCTAAATAAACGATCGTGGTGATCAGTGTTTTTTTATTAAAGATAATAATCCCAAGCCACTCTTTGTAAATTAAATAAGCCGCGACAAAAATGTGAATAAAAATTAAATATTGGATATGTCCGGTCTGCCAGCCAACGCCCAATAACCCTCCTAAAATAAGCGGCAATATCCAACGCCACCATTTCTCCCAATACCGAAACAGCTCGTAAACCACAGGCGCCAGTGGTAGCAAATAGTAATAACTGGCATTAGTTAAGGTGGGCGCCCAAACCATCAACTGACCGGAAAAAAGAAAAACCGACGAAGCAAAAACAGCTAACCAGTGATTAAATTTAAGCACTCGCGCCAAACCGTAAGTTGTCCCATAAGCCAATATTAAATAAAAAACGGTTAAGTAGCGGTACGCATCGAAGGCGTCAAATAAATTGAGGGCCAGATGATACGGCCAAGAAAACCATACTCCCACGTTAGAGACGTAAACCGGAAACCCAGATAACAACCCTTGAGCCACTAACGGCCCACCCGCCGTAAAATATTGATGGTATGGGTAAAAACCAAACAAGGTATCGCCATTACCAAAAAGGCTGTCGCTAAAAACTACGGGATAAAAGATAGCCAGCAAAACTAATACTGGTAATGCAAAAAACAGAAGGTGTATAAATTTATTGATCATTTTTTTCAACTACAATAGCAATAGAGACGCCGAAAGGATAACTAAAAAATCGGATTAGGAATAGCTCTAAATGAAAAAGTTTAGAAAATATTGTGTTGATTATATTATTGTTGGTTAAATTATTCTCTTGTTTATAGAGAGGAGTAATTCTATTTAGTAATCTAATCAATAAAATCGGTATGAAAAGTAAAAAATTAAAATAAGACGCCCATTTAACCTTAAATCCTATATTTGACATTTTTTTAACTAACTCTCTTTTAGTGTAACGGCGAAAATGGTGAGAAAAATCATCATTAACACTCCATAAAAAACTGAATGCTGGCACAAAAACAATAATTTTTCCCTCAGGGTTAAGTTTATTTTTTAATATCAATAAGGCCTGACTATCGTCTTTAACATGCTCTAACACATCTAACAACAAAATTGCGTCAAATTTGTGGCCAGATAATTGTTGCGGCCATGAGTCAACCGAGCCATGAAAAACATTACTGAGACCACGCTGCTGGCACAACTTAACTGACTCCGGGCTGGAGTCCATTCCTAAAACTTTTAAGCCTCTGTTATTTAGATCTTTAATTAAAAAACCAGTCCCACAGCCATAATCCAAAATCAAAGAATTTTGGTCAAAATCACATTGATTTAATAGGTATCTTAACAAAAATCTTCGGCCGCGATACCACCAATGATTTTCTTCTGAATTATAGATGACTCGATATTGACCAATCTCCATAATATTTAATTTGCCCACTGATCATACCATAGCTGGAAAGCGAGCAGATTCCAAATTAATTTAGCATTATTGCGACGACCGGTTTGGTGCTCGGTCAATAGACGCAGGACAAATTCCGGCTTAAAAATCCCCTGCTGTTTCAGATAACCAGCGGACAACTTTTCAACAACCAAATCCTTAAGCTCATGATTAAGCCAGCGCGCCATCGGTACGGCAAAACCTTGCTTAGGCCGATCAATGAGCTCATCGGGAATTTTACCTCGCATTAATTTTTTAAGTAAAAATTTGCCATTGCCATTTTTTAATTTAAGATTAGCCGGCAAATTGTTGGCCCACTCGACTAATCGATAATCGAGAAGCGGCGAACGCACTTCGAGTCCGGCCGCCATTGAAGCTCTGTCGACCTTGACCAATACTTGGTCGGTTAAATAAGTTTTCTGATAAAAAACAAGCAGTTTGTTTAGTTGATCAATCGGAGCACCCATGGGATATTTACCGGCCAACTGAGAAGTGATCTTAGACCAATTAATTTTATCGGTTTGGTCGGTGGTCAATAACTGACTGATATTGTCCGGGGTAAAACTGCCGAGCCATCGGCTGTGACGCTCCCAGGGATTATTACTACCGACAAGGCCACCTAAAAATTTTTTAAGCTTAAAATCAAAACTAAAATAATCAAAATTGGCCGGCCAATGTAAAGCGGCCCGGTAAAGAATTGACCGAAACTCGCCCGGCAATAACGCCAACAAACAGGCTAATTGTTCGACCTTAAAAGTTGGGTAACCGGCAAACAATTCGTCGCCGCCATCGCCACTTAAAGCCACCGTGATGTGTTTTTTAGTCTCTAATGACAAAAAATAAGTTGGTAAAATTGAGGAATCGGCCAAAGGCTCATCTAAAAATGAGGCCACCTGGGGGATCAGATTTAAACACCCATCACCAGTTAAAGGAAAAATATGATGTTTTAAACCCAGTTGGCGTGCCAACTTTTTGGCATAATCGCTCTCATCAAAGGACTGATCGGTAAAAGCGATTGAGAAAGCTTGGAGAGGGCGACCGCTGACCTTAGAGGCGTAGTAAGCAATTGTTGAGCTGTCTAAACCGCCACTTAAAAAAAGGCCGAGGGGAACATCGGCAACCAACCGATTGGTGACACTTTGCTCCAACTTACTTTCCAATTGAGCCAAAGCTTCAGGTAAAGTAATATTTTCGGTTTTTAAATCAGGAGACCAAAAAGGCTTAATTTCGGGTTGCTGGCCAAATTTATATTTTAAATAATGTCCGGGATTAAGTTTATAAACCCCCTGCCAAATACTGTCAGACCCGGGGACATAGTCAAAAAGCAGATAAGAGGTCAAGGCATCAATGTTAAGGGACCGATTAAACAACGGATGTTTGATTAACGACTTCAATTCTGATCCAAACAAGAGCGTTTCCCCAATAACAGACCAATACAAAGGTTTTTTACCCAGACGATCACGCACCAATACTAGCTCGTGCGACCGATAATCATACAACGCTAAAGCAAACATCCCTTCCAATTTGGGAAAAATATCCGTCCCGAAAGCCAAGTAACCGTTTAAAATAACCTCGGTGTCGGTTTGATTGTTAAACTGATAACCTCGTTTAATCAAATCGGCCTTGAGGGGCACAAAATTATAAATCTCGCCATTAAACACCACGACAACTTCACCGGTGGAGGCGCTCATTGGTTGACGACCGGCCGGTGACGGATCAATGACGCTCAAACGGCGATGCCCTAACCCCAAACGGTCCTTAAACAGCAAGCCCTGATCGTCAGGACCGCGCCGCTCTAAAGCCTTGGTCATCGCCTCCAAAATATCCGACGACCCTTGGCCCAAAAATCCGGTAATTCCGCACATGAATTAAAAATTTATTTTTTCTTTAACCAAATAAGTCGTGCGCCCCTGCGACTCATAATAAGTGCGCATTATCATCTCGGCCAAAATACCCATGATTACCAACTGGACACCCACAATCACCAACACTCCAGAGAAAACCGGCAAAGGTGTTTCCACAAAATCGCGCAGATCAAATAATTTTAATGCCAAGGCCATCAATCCCGCGATTAAACCAAGGATCAGAGACAAAAAGCCAAACCCCCCGAAAAAATGAATCGGTCGACTCAAGTACTTAGACAAAAAGGAGAAGACCAGCAAATCTAGCAAAACTCTGATAACCCGCGAGAGACCGTAATTGCTTTTGCCAAACTGGCGCGGTTGATAAGACACCTCGAGCTCACTGACTCTGGCTCCAAACCAAGAAGCGTAGGCCGGGATAAAACGATGCATCTCTCCATACAGCGGCATATCCACAATTACTTCTCGACGATACGCCTTTAAAGTACAGCCATAGTCATGGAGCTTTACTCCGGTAATAGTAGAGATCAAGTAATTAGCCACCATCGACGGCAATCGGCGAGTCACAAATTCTTTTTGCCAGCGCGCGCGGCGCCAACCAGAAACCACGTCATAACCCTCATCAAGTTTATTAATAAGCCGCGGAATGTCAGCTGGATTATTCTCCAAATCGCTGTCTAAAGTAACAATAACTTCACCGCTGGCGGCCTTAATCCCCGCCGCCAAAGCGGCCGTTTGGCCAAAATTCTTTCTAAAATTAATTAACTTTAAGCGCCGGTCGGTCGCCCCCTCTGATTTTAATTTCTCCCAACTATCATCTTTTGAACCGTCATTAATGAAAATGATTTCCGTTTCAAACGAGGCCAGTTCTTGATCGGCTACCGATCGCAGTTTCTGGGCGATTAGGGGGACATTGGGCGACTCATTATAAACCGGCAAAACGATAGACAACTTCATCACAACAGTCTACTGATTTTACGATCTTTTGGCAACTATTGATCCAACTTACCCCAAACCACAAAGCGGTCAATGGTTTTAATCAATTTGTAATTTTCCGACAATTTCAGATCATCATTTAAGCTATCGTTGGGGGTAAAGATCAAGTCAGGCAGCCTATCGTCGATCAGCCTAAGATTATCGGCACCAATTACCACCGACGGTGTCACTTTTAAATACTGCCAATAATTATTGTGCGGCAAAAAGGTGGCCAATTCCGGCGTTTGATACAACAATACCGAACGGCCAGTGGTCAAAATCGGAATTAAGTATTCTAAATCAGAGGTGGTGGTAGAATTTAAATAACCAACCAACCAAGATTTAGTGACAGTCTGATACGACTGAAAAACAATCAGCATGACCAGCAAAACAACGACACCAACTTTAAATTTGGTACCACCGATCAATGTCTCAACAGAGGGGACAAAATAAACCAAAGCCCAGAACTGGCCTAGGAAAAAATAGCGGTAATAACCGGGCATTCGCAGGTAAGCCAGCAAAACCAAACTGGTAAAAATCCAGAGCCAGCCTTCGGCTAAAGATAATTTTTGTCGGCGACGCCAACGTATCAATAGCGCTCCAGACCAGGTAAGCCAAAGTATCAGCATATAAAATGGCTGCCCCGCCGTTAAAAATGATTTCAAATTGGTCCAAATAGCCGTCTTGGTATCAACCAGATGAGGATTGGCGTATAAATTGAACACCGATGATAACGAGTCGCCGGAAAACTGGGTCCAGTACCATAACAGTATCGGCAAAATAAAAACCACCAATCCCGTCGCACTTAATTTAAGCGTCAACTCTCCGCGCCTAAATAACAAACCGAGCACCAAAACCAGCCCGGGCAACAACAAAAGAAAAATTGGTTTGGTAATAATAGCCAACCCGGAAACTAAACAAAACCAGATAAAATAATATTTAAATCTTCTACGGTCAGAATCGATTAAATACAAAAAGTAGGCAGCACTGGCCAAATAAAATAGACCTGGGATTTCTCCTAAAACATTGCGCCCGTGTCCGTAAATCGGCGCAAAAGTAGCCAATAGCAATAAAGCTAACAATACATACCGTGGCTTGATAAAATCGCGCCAAAGCAAATAAGTCACAGCAAACAAAGCTAAAATAAACCCGGCCATTGCCAGTCGGGCAGTAATTAACGATACTCCGAAAATCTTAAAAACAGCGGCAATCGGACACAATACTGAACAACCCGTTGAAACAAAGCCCGCCGAAACCAATTCGCCAGGGCCGGCTTGAATCATAAATCTCCCCTGCTCAGCCGTATTTTTAGCCACTTGGAGCAAAATGCCCTCGTCCATCCAAGTCCGCGGACTCTCAGACAACTTAAAAAAAGTTAAACTGCCGATTAATAAAAAAATTAATCCGACGAATAATAAATTTACTCTCAATGACAAACTCATAATTATTTTTGCTGGTAAATATAAAAATTATCCCCCCAATTTTTTAACTTAAAAAAGTTCAAATTGAAATAATCCCCGAAGGAATCGATTGTTTGAGCTCGTCCCCGATAAGACGGGTTGGTTATCTGGTAAATCAATTCCCAATTGTCATCTGCTAATTCCTCGGTGGCCACTCGATAGACCGAGGCAAATCCCTCCGGCAGCCGAGTGGAAACTCGGCTATCGAGGACCAAAGGCTTAAAAGAGCTGGTCAATTCCCCCTCTCTAAACAAACGGCACCGTGAGCCGCAAGAATAATCGATCAATGCGCGAGCGCTGGCTTGATTAAGCGGCGGCTCATAAAGCGGACCGGCGTCATTAATAATCGCCACTCTTGGATTATTTAGGTTGTCCATTGTCCAGTCTCTAGCCTTATTAAGTGTTGATGGTATGAGTAAATAATAAACCGCAAAACCAAAATAAATTAAAGTCACCCCTGCCGACAAACCGACAATTAAACGACGCCAAGTATTTAAGTTATTTAAATCAAAACTAAGTATCATAAAAGTAAGCCAAAAACCCGCCGGCAACAAGTAGCGGAAATATGACCCCAGATCGTAAGCCCAGCGGGCCGTCACACTAATGGCACTCAAATAAATAATAAGGTAAGCCAATGATAGCCAAAACAACTTGCGATCAATGATGTTTCCGGCTACCGCCACTAAGGCCACCAACAATGGAGCAAACAACATCCCTAATTTGAGCAAAAATAAAATCACTGATTCTGTAATTGAAACATTATGCGCTTGAGCAACGGGCGACAAAGTATAATCATTGATGATGGAAAAGACTTGCGCATAAATCCCCTGATAATTAAGAGAGAACAGCAAAATTGCTACCAAAGCGCCTATTGCCGTAGACCCGATCAGTTCCTTAATCGGCCATTGATTATGGCGATAGTAAAAAACCAGTAATGGAATTGCTATCAAACCGATACCCGCTAACGGGAAATTGGCGAAAGCCAGAAAAGCGGCGACAACTGCCCCAAAAACAAAACGGCGCTCACCGACCAATACCCGATATAGACAGAAAAAAGACGCCACCAGGAGAGCCGTCGTCAAAGGCCAAACTTTACCGGTGTGAAAAATGGTGGCGACCAGCAGATTAGCAAAAAGCAAAACAGTTAATGCCAATCTCACCGATACCAATCTGATTTTTATTTGCACCAATGGATAAAATATAAACAGTATTATCACAAGCGATAAGGCACTAATCAGTCTCGGTGCTAAATAAAACAAATAATGATGGTCAAACACCCAGGCCTCCAGAGCAGTAAAATTAAACCCGGACCACGGCATCAGAACAATTAGACTGATTCCGATCAGGATATAACTAAACAAATAATTGACAGTGCCGTAAGGGACATCCAATCCCTGAGGCAAAACCGTGCGCTCAGCCAAAGCTCTGAATACCCCACCTACAAAGTACATCTCATCGTTAGTAGTAACAGTTAGAGGAAATCCGAAATCCAGTCCCAGGAAAAAGGTGGCGACTAGTAGCGCCAGGATGATTCTCTCTGAGACAGAAAGGCTGCCCAGCGACGATTTAAGACTTGCGAGCATAAACCAACATATTATCTCGTAAGTTAAGTGGCAGACCCAGACGACCAATCTTGGGGTGACGCCTAAACCAAGTTAAAATTTTATGCCACAAAACTAGTCCTTGCCAGCGAGCCAGAGTATGAAAAATATACTCTAGAGTAAAAATTTTTCCGCGCGAGGACACCTTAATTACTTTAAAACCGATTTGTTCTAACAATAATGTAAGCGACTTGGGCGTAAAGTAATGGAGATGCTCCGGCGGCACCAATAGGTGCCAGCTTCGGCCCAATAAACGAGCAAAAAGGCTACCGCTGTTTGGAGTATTAATCACCAACACACCCCCGGGACGCAATAATTCATAAGCTCGAGTCAAATCAAGTCGAGGATTACGTACATGCTCCAAAACATCCCACATAGTTACAACCTCAAAAGAATTATTGGGGAAAAGTGGCTCTCCAATAACCCCCGTTTTGACTACTAATCCACGTTGGCGAGCCACCTCAGCGGCATAATCACTAATCTCGATTCCGAATGTTTCCCAACCGAGTCGACGCGCCAGATCAAGAAAATAACCCGTTGCGGCGCCAATATCTAAAATTGATCCCTTATTCCCGGACAGCAAAAACTCTAATTGCTTAAGGTAGTCAATAAACAATGGCTCCATCGCTTGTTTATCAGTATCGTAGTCAACATAACCAAAACCTTTTTGGGCGCCGGCAAAATAATCCTTGGAATAAATAGAAGCCGTTTCTCCTGGTAACGGGTTAACAAAAACTAATCTGCACAAAGAGCAACGGTACAATCGACAATTGTTTTTGTCGCAAAAATAGTCGACTTGATTTGAGTCACAAACAATACAGGCCGGTATTATCTTTTCCGCCAAATCATTTTCCATGGTGCCAATATGCCTTCGCCAATAATGTGATTGGAAATTTTAGACTCCCCACCCCGACGATTATTAAAAATAATCGGGATCTCTTTAAATCTGGCCCCAGCCTTAAACAAGGAATATTTTAACTCCATAATAAAAGCATATCCGGAAAGGTCTATGGTGTTAAAATCTAACTTCTTCATAGTGGTAACCCTCATCATATTAAACCCCCCAGTACAGTCATTGATCGGCATCCTAGTAATCACTCGACAATACCAATTACCAAACCGGGACAAAATTCTCCGCCATAACTCCCAACCCACCGTCCGACCATTTAAAACATAACGAGAACCAATTAAACAATCAAAACGATCGGCCTGCTCGGCCATTTGTTTTAAATACTTTGGGTCATGCTAGCCATCAGCGTCCATCATTACCACCCAATCAAATTGCTCTTTAGCTAAAACTAACTTAAAGGCATCAAGTAGGCCTTACCCAAACCCTCTTTTTTAACCCGAAAGTAAAGTTCCAGTGTCGGGTAAGTAGCTCGTAGTGACTGGACGATGGCTCCCGTGCCGTCTGGGGAGTTATCGTCCACTACCAGCACCGAGACTTGAGGCATCTCCTGATAGATGTTTTGTAAAATAACCTTAATATTAGCCGCCTCGTTATATGTCGGTAATACAATAATTAGTCGATCAGTCATATTTTTGCTTTGCCAGTATAGCAAAAAAGTTTATTATTTTCTCGGCCCGTTTGACCCAAGTGTAATTATCTACTAACTGCCGTGCTTTAGCGGCTTTAGCCTGAGCCACTTCTTTATTGCTCAAAACTTGACTAATAGCCCCAGCCAAGGCCCGAGGATCATCGGCGGGAACCAAAAAAGCACTGTCGTCGGACAACACCTCTCTAATCGACGGCAGATCCGAAGCGATAATTGGCCGGCCACTAGCCATATACTCAAACAACTTGAGTGGAGAGGTATAATATCTGGAGATATCATCCCTCCCCGAATTAGGCAAAACCAATACATCGGCCGCCTGAAGATAGACTGGGATTTTTTCTCGAAGTTGATGATTTAAAATTAATAGACGAGGATTATTTAGCCATTTAGATCTGAAATGTTCGAGGTCGGTTTTTGTTCCGCCGACCAAAACAATCAACTCATTATCAGTTAAATCTTTGGCCGCCGCCGCCAAAGTATCTACCCCTTTCCAAGGATACAAGTGGCCGGTATAAAGAATAATCGACTTATCAGACGGCAGGCCAAGTTTGATACGAGATTCCACTTGGGACCAGCCGAGATCAAAGGCGTCAACATCAACACCGTCAGGCGCAACCAATATTTCTCGATCGTAACCAAATTCTTCAATATAAACTTTTTTAAGTCCGGTCGTAATCACCACCAATCCAGTAACAAATTTGAGGCCTAGAAGAGTAATGAGATGGTGGCGAACGTCATGGATCTCCCATACGGTTTTGTAACCAAACAAACTACAGATAATTAAGGGTATTATTTCTCTAGAATAAACGTAGTCTATTTGTTGGCGGCGCATCCACCAAACAGACCCCAGACCCAGCCACAAAGACCGGAAAGAAAAACCGATGGCTCCCCAGTTGAGCAAATAAGGGGTCGGCAAAGCAATATGATTAAAATTCAGTTGTAATCGATAATATTTGGCTAAATCCTCCATTGACCAATAACGTCTAACCTTAGGAGTCATTAGGGTTACTTTGACACCATTAACCACCAACGCTTCACAGGTTTTGACTATTTGCCAACCATAAGCTTTTTCAGTCGGCAGGCGATTACTAGTAATCACTAGGATTTTCATAATTTATATTCAGCTAAATAGCGATCAGACAACACCGCCGCCAAAAATCGATCCATCCGTAAGTGTCGCTCAAACACCTCCCGCGCCTTTTTCTGTCTTGACTCAAATTCGGCTTCGTCCCAGTTTTGATAAGCCGCACTTGCTATTTGGTCCACTCTGTTAAAATCACAATAATCAACTTTTACCATAATCTCAGAGTAATCTATTTTACCTTCGAGGGGTAAGGCGCAATCAGTATCAATAAACAATGGCAGACGCCCCAAACTTAACACTTCATAAAACCTAGTGGAGAAATTACCGTCGCCTCGAACACATAAAGTAAAATCGGAGTTAATAATATTATTTAGATACTCCGCGCGAGCTTTAATTGGGTTAAGCTCGATCGTTTTTTCATTACCGGAATAACTCCTTCGAATAATAAAATTGACATCGACTAAATTGGATTGCTTCAGTTTTGGAATAATTCGTCCTCTCCACCATAACCCTTGCCGGCGATAAACAGGGTAAGTGAGCCACGTTTTTATTGTCATTTTTAAACCGGCCCGCCACGAAGCTGGCTTGGCCCAACCACAAAAACCAATCACCGGCTTTAATTTTTTAGGTTTAGCAATAATCCCACTCACTCCTAAATCCTCAACATATCCGGGCATAATAATCTCATTAGGTAGTAATCGGGAGCGATATTGCGAATGCCGAAAAACTATTGTCGAACTAAGACCGATCGATTCATTATTATCGCCGGGGTTAAAAATAATTAGTGTTTTTTTGTATTTATTAATCAACTCCTGCCATTGAACTAAATATTGTTTATTGTTTTTAACCAAATTCCAATTATGAGGCAATAGTAAATAATCAGCCATCAACGGATCTGTCACAACTTCCACCACAGGATTGGTTAAATATTTAAAAGCCTGATCCGACCAGCGCCCAGTCGGCCTAGCACCCCAATTAGGCCACAGAAGCTCTAAATAAGGTAAGTTAGCAATTGGTGTCCCGGCATAGACTTTAAGCATTGTGGTTTTTAATAGCCGATACAACCAGGCCATTATTTCGTTTAAGCCAAGGGTCAGCTAGATTATTAAGATTATACAAAACAATATAAAAAGAAAAGCCACCAATAAGCAAAAAAATATTTTTTATATTTTTATTTTTTTTATATTGTCTAATTAAGTGCAATGAACCCAATTCGTATTTAAGTGTTGGTGGTTTGGTATACCACAAGAGCTCAATTGTAAAATTTGTTTCTTGCAATAATCTGGTTAAATTACCTGTAGAAAACTGAAATAGATGGTGTGGAGGAGTAACACTTGACCACGGTATCCCAAACCACTGCCATAATTTAAAAGTCGATTGTGACCACCAACAATCTAAATTTGGAGTCAAAATTAAAATCATTCCCCCGGGTGCCAACAACTCGTGGCATTTAATTAAAAATCCTCGTGGATCGGTCACGTGTTCAATAATGTCTCCCAATAAAATATAATCAAAACTGGCAGGACCATAAGGAGAATCATTGACCATTCCGCCAAACACCTCTAAGCCATTTAGTCTGGCAATACCCGCAGTACGTTGGTTGAGCTCCACTCCCTTAACTTGAAAGCCTAGTTGTTTTAACCAAAACATCATCTGTCCGTTTGAACAGCCAATATCCAAAACTATGCCCCGGGGTTTGGTTTTTAAAAAATCCAAAATTTGTTTTTGTTTAGTTGTGGGCTGAACAGTCGCTAAGTTAAGTGGTTTATTAGCTTGATAACCAGACTCCAGCGAGTAAACTTTCTGTGTTAAAAAATCTGTTGTTGGTTGTGGAAATAAAAAAACCAAATCACACCCATAACATTTATAAAGGGGGTACTCCTCTTTAAACATCAGAAATGTTGATTTTTTACCGCAAACTAAACATGTTGGCCGATTCATAATTTAAAATTTTATTAATTTAAGACGCAATCTCTCAAACAACCAAAACAAGTCGTAAATATATTTTAAAACATAAATATAAAAACGATTAACTGTCGGTGATTTAAACTCCCTAAAAGAATAAGACCAAAATGGGCGACTGGGGTCAAGATGTGAATAGTCTCTTTGGCCGGTTTTATCTTCCTCGATATATTTTTGGTATTTTTTAACCATTTTTGACCGATCGCTATAACCATAGTGTTTTAGTCGATAAGGCGAGAGGTAGTATCGTTTGGGTATATTTTGGATATCACCATTATGCAATTTAACATTTTTAAAGGTTGCTTCGGGAATATTGCGCCACATACTCCGTTGAGGATGAAGACTATACAACCAATAGGGGCCATCAAAACGACAATGTGATCGATCAAGCCAAAAGTGACACAAGCGAAAAGTGATCCGGTTATACCCAGATCTCATATAACTGTCCAACACTGTCCGAGTTAAATTATTCTCAAACACTTCGTCGGCGTCAATCCACAAGATCCACTCCGGTTCATACTCTCTGGCCTTATTAAGTAACATCAGTTTATCGCGCCCCTCATGATATCCCTCTGTTTTTAATAGGGTCAATATTTTAGGATATTTTTTATAACGTTCTAGAGTACCATCAGTTGAACCATTATCTAACATAACAATACCATCAACCAACTCAGACAATTTACCAAGACACTGATCAATATTATCAATCTCATCTTTTGCTCTTAAAATAGCAATCAATTTATATTTTTTATTATTCATAATGAGATTGGTTAATTAAATTTTAAATCAACTATAAGTTGCTCAACCAACTTTTTGGGCGTCAATTTATCTTTAAATAATTTGTAACCATTTTGGGCAACTGGCTGATTGGGACTATTTTTCAGTAAAACAATAGTTTGAGCTAAAGCTACTGAGTCATTGAGCCGGCAAAAAATGAGATCCTGCCCGGGCACCGCCAACTCCCGCAAGGCTCTGGTGTCTCCGGTTATGACCAGCTTGGCCGCCGCTAATCCCTCATAGACTTTATTAGGGATAACTAATTGGGCTTTTTTAGTAGCGCCAAAAATACCAAGCACTACATCAGCCTCATTTAACAACTCATTTAAGCGAGCAAGACTGACCGGTGGCATTAACTCGACATTATTAGGTACCGGCAAATTACTAAAGGGACCAATTAAACGAAAGTGAATCTCCGGTTCGGTAAAAACCAATTGCCTGGCTGCCTCTATAATAACCAGTACTCCTTGTAATGGGATATTACTGCCATGAAAATGAACGATAAACTTGGCTCCCACTTTAGTCTTAATGGGGTAAAAAATATCTGGTGTCGTGCCCACAAACACGCGAATAAATTTAGCCGATGGCAAATTAAAAGTTTTTACAAAATATTCGATATGAGCCTCGGTATCGATTAGCACGCGGTAGGCTAAGCGACAGGCCAAACGATCCAAGCTGAAATAATAAAAAGCCATTAGGCCGCCTGGCGAGTATTTTTGCCAGTCCTCAATTTCGGAATTATACAGTGAAACAAAAGCGTCAAAAACCACCCGCGAACCAAATAACAAATAAGCAACCGGCATGACGATATGACCGGGGAAAGCGACAACCACCAAATCAAAGCGGACCCCGCGGCAATGTCGCCAATAATTTAAGAATAACTGCCAATATTTGGCTAGCCGACCAACGGCCTTAACATCCACCCGGCACTCTATTACCTCCCAGCCAAGCTCGCGGAAACCAGTTAACAGTACGCGATTGCGCGAATAGAGCGGATCATAAAAACCAAACCAACAAACTTTTTTTACCGCCATAAAGAAATTATTTTTTTAATTAAGACGCCGACATCGGCTCGCTCTCGAGCTACCTGCTGTAAATAGGCTCCGACTGTGTCCAAATCACACTCAATCAACCGCTTCATTTTCTGGGACAACTCTCCGCTGTTTCGCTCGGCAAAAAGTAGTGCCGAGGCATGGTGGCCGAAATAATCTCGAAAAGCTTGATTGGAGGTGAGCACCGGCACGCCGGCGGCCATCGACTCGAGCACGGCCTTGTCAATACCGCCCGTCGGTGTCAAATTAACCGTCAAATCGGCTTGGCAATAGTAATCGCGCATTAAACGGTTGGGCACCGATCCGGCAAAGGCCACCACCTCCTCCAAACCGGAGTTTTTAACTTGCTCTTTTAATTTTAATTCATAATCATGGTCGGTGGCCGTGACCGCACTGCCGATAAAAATAACTTTGAACGGGCGGGTCAATTGCGCCCTTAATTGGCCGGCAGCCTCGATGAGAATGTCGCAATTTTTAATCGGCGTTAGGCGACCAATATGTAAGATCGTAAACAGTTGATTATTTTGGTGGGCCTCACAAGCGAAAGCGTTTACATCAATACCATGACCAACCACATTAACTTTAGAATTTTTTAAGCGAAAACTCTCTGGTGCGGCGGTAAAAATAATATTAGCCAAAAGAGCGGAAACTCTTAATTTAAAATCCACTTGGCGATGGGTATACCACAAAGCGATTGATTTGCCAGTTAAACGCCACCACCAGCCGGCCAAAACAATATAAATCGGATTCATATGGACAAACACCCGATCGTAGTCGCGATGATGGCGCCATAAATATTTAGCCAGACGACCTAAGTATTTTAAACGGGACGGGCCAGACTCTTTGCCCAGCGACAAAATGGTAACATTGTCTGGCAAACTGTACTCTCCTTGACGCAAACAAATAACTGTTAACTGGCCGCAATGTTTGGCTAATTCCCCAAGCCAGGTGTGGAAATAACCGAGAACATCGTCATTACGATCGACCGCCTGGGTGATAACTAAAAGTTTCATAATTTATGACAGCTCAATGATCGGTTGATGGAAAATGACAAAACGATAAATAAAAAAGTTAATTAGGGCCAGTAGGCCGCCAGCCATTACCTGGGCCCAGATATGCCACCAACCAAACCATTCGACAAACAAATAAAGCAAAATTGTATTGACCATGAGGCTAAAAACAGAGACAGTCAAATAAATGACCATTTGCTTGGGTATCAGCGCCCGGTCATGGTTTTGAAAAGTCCAAAATTTTTGCAAGGTAAAACTAACACCGAAGGCTAAAACAAAAGCCAGTACCCCGGCAACCAAGTAATGAAGACCTAAAACATCAGCAAACAGAAAAAGGAAACCTAAATTGACTGAGGCGGCAGTGCCTCCGGAAATAATATATTTGGCAATGCGGATACGATGCTCAAACAATAACAGCAAATAGGCCATAAAAAGATATTTTAACTTAAAATCAAGCTGAGTGCCATTTGGCTCTTAAAACAGCCAAATACTCGTCAGGGCTTACGACCAGCCCCGGCGGCAAAACGCTTGTTTTGGGCAATTTTAGGGCCTCCAGGAGAGTTTGGGCGGCCGTCTCAGGCTCATTATTGGGTATGATTACCGCCCCGACCTCGCGCGCTACCCCGACATCGGTAGAAACTATGGGTAAACCAAACGAGGCGGCCTCGACCAACACCAAGCCATAGCCCTCGTAATGGGCTGGATGGAATAAAACTTTGGCCGCCCGGTAAAACGGCCAAACATCAGGCTGCTGCCCAAGCCAAGTCACTCGGTCCTCCACCCCGAGCCGGCGGCTCAAAACTTTGAGATCCGGCAGTAGCCGGCCCGAGCCGACAATGACCAAGCCGATATCATTGTCGGTTTTGGCGATTACGGCAAGCGCTCGGAGCGCCAAAGCGACGTTTTTTTCAGGCTCTAACCGCGAGACTGTCAAAATCGTTTTGGCATACGGCGAAATCCAGCTGTCGATCGAGGGCTTTAAATCGACGGCAATCGGCAAAATGTAAATGCGCTCGGGTGGCAAATTGTATTTTTTAATTATCCCCTCTTTTATTTTTTGACTCACTGCTCTAATGTGGGTGGCCGACGGCAAAACTGATTTGGCGATCAATAATCTTAATTTATTGAGCAAGGATTGTCTGACAAGATATGGGCTGGTTAAATCAGTGTGAATTTGAATCTCCAGTGGCAAGTTGAATTTTTGGGCCAACCACTTGCCGACCAAACCGGTCTCAAACGGATCCTGACAAGTAATCAGGGAGGGTTTTACTTGTCGGCTGACTTTTTGGGCTACTCGGTAAGCGGCCAACGGACGGAGCCAGCGGGAAACGGTCTGGGCGGGGTAAACCCAGACATTGGCGGCCAATTGCGCTTTTTGCCCTAAATCGCCGGGAGCACAAACAACAATATGTAACTCCGTGACCGCCTCACCATAACGCGCCATGCGCACGGCCACGGCACTCTCCGGATTTAAAATCTGCCGATCAGTGGAAATCATTAATACTTTACTCATGTCTTTTTATTATTTGCGCAAACTCGTCCGCAATCTCCTCCCAAGTGTGGACGTAATTAAAATTAGACGCACGAGAAACATAATCTTGGTAAACAGCCGGGTCAAGCAATAATTTAACTTTTTCCGCAATATCGGCCGGATTAAGCGGATCAACCCACATCACCGCATCTTTAAGTAGGGGGGCGATGCCAGTTTCTTTAGTTAAAATTACCGGCTTATTAAGCGACAAGGCGTCCAAAACCAAATTAGGACTGATGTCGCCGAGCGATACCAAAATCACCGCGTAACTCTCTTTTATTTTAGCCAAAAATTCTTGGTAAGGCGCGGTGGTTAGATCCAGTTTAGCATCCTTGATTTGAGCAAAAACTTGTTTAAGCATATCCAGATTTTTCCACTTGAGCGGCCTGGTGCCGCCGACAAAAACTTTACCGGCCGGGGAAGCGCTCGGCAATTTAGGCCCGCTAAAATTGGCGATCAAGGCGATTTTGGTTTGATCCAAGCGATAAACCGGAGTAAAAATATCGCGCTGCCAAGCGGTACTGAAAACCAGATGAGTGGCCCCGCGCAAGGCAGAGTCCGATAGAGCGAAAATGATCTTTTCTTTTAAATTCCACTGACTGCGACTTGTTTGATAAAAATCGCGGAGCAATACCTTGTCGCCCGTCCGCTCGACATAACCCTCCCACAAAAAATCGCCCCCGGTGCGGATAATCACCGGCGTACCAAGCAATCGCCCCGCCGCCACCGCCGGCACACCGACACTAAAAGTGTCTAAAGCAATTATTGCATCAGCGCGCCATACCGCCGGCAAAATTTTTAAAAAATAATAAATATGCCTGATACCTGTTGGCAATTGATGCTCCAAACGATAAGTTTTAACCACCACCTCATGACCGGCCCGTACCAAAGCCCCAGCCAACTCTTTGGCATACTGGGCCGGCCCGCCGATCTGGGGCGGATAAATCCCGGTAGCGATCACTATCCTCATATTCTCTAACTTTACCTAGTTTTTGCTAAAATACCAATTAAATGAAGCGGGGTTATATCGCTTTGATTACCACGGTAATCGTCTCTCTGATCCTTTTGACTGTGGCTAGCGAGTACGGTTTTGCCGGCTGGCAAGCGCGCTTTAATGTTTTAAGCGCCGAGGCCAAAGCGGCCAGCGCCGCTTTGGCCGGCGGCTGTCTCGATACGGTCATTACCGGCTTGTCGATCGGACAACCTTACGCTGCCCCGGCCACTACCACTTATCCAAGCGGTATTTGCTTTATCGCCCCGGTCGAGCGGCCAACACCCGATTTGGCCAGCATCAGAGTAACGGCGCGTGTGGCCGACGCTTACACCACTCTCTCGGCCACCGCCACCAAAGCGGGTCAGACCTTTAATCTGACAGCTTGGCAAGAATTGCCGTTGTAATATACTTAATACAGTGTGTCTTTTTATTATTTAATTTTTATTTGTGTATGAATAAAAAAAATAAAAAGAAAGGATTTACATTAATTGAGATCTTGGTGGTTATCGGCATTATTGCCGTGTTGGCGGCCATCGTTATCATCGCCATCAATCCGGCCAAGCAATTTGCCCAAGCGCGCAATACCGAGCGCGTGGCCGGCGTCAACGCCATTTTAAACGCCATCGGCCAGCGCATCGCCGACAACAAGGGCCTGTTTGCCGGCACTTTTGGTAGCTTTACCTGCCCAGCCTTGCCTACCGCCACCTCTACCATTTACAGCGCTACCACTACCGCAAATAACGCCATCGACTTGTCCTGCTTAGTCCCCACTTACATCTCTGCCTTGCCGATTGACCCCACCGCGACAACGACCACCAATACCGGTTATACTGTCGCTGTCGACGGCACCGGCCGTGTCAGCGTCTGCGCCCCGGCCGCCGCGCTTGAGACCGCACTGCCCGACGCCCAAGAAATTTGTATCAAACGCTAATTACCGACCGTTTTAGATTAACTCCTGTCCAACAGGCCGGTTTAGAGCGGCTGGGCGTTAAAACGCTGGGCGATTTGTTGCGCTATTTCCCGGCGCGCTATACCGACAGCGCTTTGTTTAGCAATATTGGCGAGCTTAAGGCCGGCGATGAGGCGGTGATCTACGGCAAAGTCCTCAAGTCGGAAACCAAAAAAGCCTGGCGCAAAAAAATCCCCATGGCCGAGGCACTCGTGGAGGATGAAACCGGCAAACTAAAGATTATCTGGTTCCATCAAGCCTATTTGGCCAAAAAGGTGCCACCGGGCGCCACAGCCTATTTTAGAGGCAGAATCGCCGAGCGCCGCGGCGAACTCTATCTGGCCAATCCGGAAATTATGGCCGGCACCCCGGATTATCAGACCAGTAGCGCCTCCTCGCTATTTGGCAGTCAAAACGACGAGCAGCCGGTGCCGATTTACCCCGAGACGCGCGGCCTCTCCTCGGGCTGGTTCCAACATCACATTAAAACTTTATTGGCCCAAGGCGTGCATGAGCAAATCCCCGACCCGATCGCCAAGGAAATCTTAAACGAGTACCATTTGCCGACTCTGGCCACCGCTTTGGTGTGGATCCATGAGCCGCAAAAGCAAAAAGACGCCTTAGCAGCGCGCAAGCGTTTTGCCTTTGAGGAGGTACTCTCAATACAGCTGGCGCGCCTGCGCGACCGCGCCAACTATCGCTCCCAGGGGAGCTATCCCATCAAAGTGACACCGACTGTGGTCGGTAATTTTGTCGCCGGCTTCCCCTTTGCTCCCACCAAGGCTCAAGAGCGGGCAATCAGAGATATTATCTCCGATTTGGCCAAAGCCGCGCCAATGACGCGTCTCTTGGAGGGTGATGTCGGCTCCGGCAAAACGGCTGTGGCCGCCGCCACTGCCTATGCCGTGGTCCGAGCCGGCTATGAGGTGGCTTACATGGCTCCGACCGAAATCTTAGCCAAACAGCATTTTGAGTCTTTTATCCAATTTTTCAAAAATTACCAAGTAAATATCGGCTTGTTAACCGGCGGCGGCTGCTACAAATTCCCCTCCAAAATTAATTTAAATAATTACACCAGCATCTCCCGCTCGCAACTCTTAAAGTGGGTGGCCAACGGCGAAATCCCCATTTTAGTGGGCACGCAAGCGTTGATCCAAAAAACGGTGAGATGGAAAAACCTGGCTTACGCGATTATCGACGAACAGCATCGCTTTGGCGTAATGCAGCGCTCCAAACTGGTTAAGCAAAACAAAGTTAAAGCGCCGCATCTGCTCTCGATGACGGCCACGCCGATCCCCCGCACCCTCGCTTTAACCATACACGGCGACTTGGATTTGTCGCTTTTGGACGAGCAGCCGGCCGGCCGCGGCGCGATTGTAACCAAAATCATCCCGCCGACTGAACGCGGAGAGGCTTATAACTTAGTGCGCCAAGCGTTAAAAGCCGGCCGGCAAGCGTATGTGATTTGCCCCAGAATAGACGAACCTGATCAGGATAAGGTAAAAGCCCTGCAAACCAAATCAGCCAAAGCCGAGGCCAAACGTTTGGCTGAAAAAATCTTTCCCCAACATGTTGTTGGCCTCATCCACTCCAAACTGAAGCCGAAAGAAAAGGAAGAGGTGATGAGTGAGTTTAGTGCCGGCCGCATCGATATTTTAGTTGCCACCTCCGTTGTTGAGGTCGGAGTTAATGTGCCCAATGCGACGATTATTATTATTGAGGGCGCGGAGCGCTTTGGCCTGGCCCAGCTGCATCAGCTCCGCGGCCGGGTGGCCCGCTCGGCGCACGAGGCCACCTGCCTCCTCTTTACCGACACCGCCTCGCCAGCCTCGCTAAAGCGCCTCCGGGCACTAGCCACAGCCAAAAACGGCTTTGAGCTCGCCGAGCTTGATTTGGCCCTCCGCGGGGCCGGCCTCTTAAGTGGCGAAAAGCAGTGGGGCCTCTCTGATTTAGGTATGGAAGCGATTAAAAACTTAAAAATGGTCGAGGCTGCCCGTGCCACTGCCCAGAAATTAATCAGTGCCGATCCAAAACTAACCAAACACCCGCTCCTGGCGGAGCGGGTGCAAGCGGTGAATCAGGAAATCCACTTTGAGTAATTAATTGCCACCAAACAGCCCCTGCAACCAACCACGCAGACCGCTGAAAACCGAGGCGGTTTGGGTAGTGCTATTAGCCTGAGCTTGCTGTTGTTGAATTAAGATCGCATTGTTGATCATTTGTTGATCAGTAGCATTAAGAGAGTTATCGCGATTAACATCAGCTTTAGCTTTACCGAGCGAACAGTTGGCATCAGTGATACAGTTAGTCATCAGCTGTAGATCAGTTGCATCAACCCGGCCATTACCATCAACATCAGTCGAAACTTTAATCGGGATATTAAGAGGGGCCGAGGCAGTACCGGTCCAATTAGCTCCGCTGTAGCAAACCAGTTGGAAGGTTTTAGGAATACTTGGCGACACTTGAGTCGAACCGACTGCCGGCAAATAGCCGGCGGCCGGCGAACCCGCTTGAACACCATTTAATTTACAACTCTGAGCATTAGTAGTAGTCCAATTAATAGTCGCTCGACGACCATCACCAGGGACAAACATTGTGGTATCTGGATCTGGATACTTAACATTAGAGCTTGTAATAACCGGCGCCGCGGTCACGTTGACTGTCACTGCCGCTTGAGCGGTTTGACCAGCCGAGTTTTGACAAGTAATAGAGATGACCCCTGTGCGGTTAAATTTAATCTCACGACTACCTGAGGTGTTGATCGTACCGCTAAATTGATAGGAGGAACTAGGATCAACGATACCACCATTGTTAGGAGTACAAGAGACGGCATTAGTGGAGCCCCAAGAAATGTTAGCAGTCGCACCCGACACTACAGCCACCGGACCGGTACTATTGTTAATTTTTAGATAAACAGTAGGGGCGGCCGGAGCTGGTGGAGGAGGTGGTGGCGGGGTTGTAGCCGCGACAACATTTACCGCCACCGGATCGGGATTAGATACTTGCCCAGCGGCGTTTTGGCAAGTAATGGAGATAACACCCGTACCGGTAAATTTAATCAAGCGATTACCCGTGGTATTTACCGGTCCGGCTTGGAATTTGTAATCTGAGTCGGCAGCCACTACGCCAACACTAGGGTTGGCAGTACAACTTATGGAATTGGTCGAAGTCCAGGTAATTGGGACATAAGTGTTGTAAGGAACGGCAACCGGGCCGTTACTGCCATTAACTTTTAGATCAACGGTAGGGGTAGGCACTTCTGATTGAGTGGCAATATCCACCGCAACTGTATCGGTAACGCTACCGCCCGGCCCCATACAGGTAATAGAAACGTTACCATTGCTGACAAATTTAATCTCACGACTACCTGAGGTGTTGATCGTACCGCTAAATTGATAGGAGGAACTAGGATCAACGATACCGCCATTGTTAGGAGTACAAGAGACGGCATTAGTGGATGACCAAGTGATAGGAACGAGAGAACCGGCCGTCACCGTTACTCTGTCGTCAGGATCATTAGTAATTACCAAATCAACAGTCGGCAGAACTGGATTAATCAATGGATCGGAAATCGTAAAGTAATTGTCGCTTTGGTCGCAAGCAACACTGGAGCAAACTTCTACTCGATACTGGCCAGCTGGCACCAAACTGCTATTGGCTATTTTACCGATAGTCCAGTACAGACTTGTGCCATTGGCATTAGCGGACACCAAATGGCGAGCTTGATCAGAGGGACAAGGAGCCTTGATGCACTGGATGGCATTGCCGCCTACCAAGTAGACGGAGACATTTGTGGCCGGCGCCCCACCAAAAGTCCAATTAATATTGGATTGATTGCCAATAATTAAGTTCTCCCCTCCATTAGGGTAAGTGACCTTGGGGCCAGTAGCCGCCACTGGACCTGATTTAATTTCTAACCAAGCTCGATTACTCTCACCGTAAGCTTTATCGACCACTGTTACCTCATAAATACCCGGTTTTTGTACTGAATCAATCTTAAAACTGACCTGGCGATTGTCGGAACTAACAGCGATATTACTTATCGTAGAAGGAGTTTTAAGCGCCACAGCCCCGGTCAATCTTTCTCCGGTAATAGTGACGGTATCGCCAACATTTCTAGGTGTAGTGATAGAGGTAATATAAGGAGACTTTTCACCAAGTACTTGCTCAGAATTACTGGTTTGTTGTTTAATTACTAACCCCTCCGAATGGGTGTTAAAAGCAGGAGATTGTGTATTAGGCCAAGATTGGTAATACTTTAGCGAATCAACATAACCATAGTACTTGCCAGCAAACATCCTACCAGTATCAAAACTCTTCTCAATAGTGATTATACCCGTCATGCCTTTAGGTAACTTATAGGCCGTGCCGTAAGGTGAATTTTGAGCTATAAATACATTAGAGAAGGAAACAATGTGGCTTTCCGGCGAACTTTGATTGACTTGCCCTAAAGTCTCGTTATGAGCCCAGGTAGCGACCGCATATTGAGGAATAAAGACATCACCATTTACAGCCATAACCTCGATCTCAAATGCAAATTTAAGCGATGGGAACTCGGGGTGCGCCGAATTGTACACTTGGTCAATACCATTAGGGCTCGAAACTTTAACTAACTCGAGTTTTGATCGAGTCACTACATGATTAATGATTGAGATATCAGCGGCATCAACACCTCCAACACCATTAACATTGGCATTAATGCCACTGGCACAAATACCATTAGCACAGTTTGTTACATAATTAACATCATCCTGGTCGACATCACCATCATTATCTACATCAGTGGTAGTCTTTAGGGTAACCGAACTGGTATTACTTATACCAGCATTACCGTTATTTTTGTTATAACAAGTGATATTGTAAGTGGTCGGTACCCAAGGCGTTACTTGGACCGAACCACTAGAATTTTGGATTTCGTTATAGAAACGCCCTCCATTTAGACGGCAATAATCGCTATTAGTACTAGTCCAGGACAATACGGAAACTGATCCGCCGCCGGTTACACTATTGACCACCCGTGGATTAGGGTTGGCAGTTAAGGTGACAGTTGGTAACGTAGCTGGCGCAGTAGTCCCTTGATTGGCCCGTAATTGAACCAAAATGGCTAATAATTGTTGAATGAGAGCATTAAGTTTCTCACGTATCTCGGCATCGGTTTGCGTCGTCGCCGGTTTAGGAGTAGTGTTGTAAATCTGCGCGTAAACCGGTGCCGCCACCAAAAGTAGCAGAGCACACACCACAATAAATTTTTTCATAGTCAAAAGTTAACTTAATAAATAAGATAAGGGCAAAACTGCCTATCAGTATGACATAGGGGCGATAAAACCCGCTATTTGATTATCCACATGCGTGCTTGCCCGCCCGTACCGAAACGGTACGTTTCGGGCGGGGACTCGAACCAGTGCATCCGCTAGGATTCGAACCTAGAACCGGTCGTGTATAAGACGACTGCTCTACCGTTGAGCTACGGATGCTTTACAGGATTACTCCGCCGGTATGTCGCTGTCCGGCATTAATACCAACTCCTCCTTGCTCTCCTCTTTAACTTTAGGCTTGATTCCGTGTAGGCGCAACATTTGCTCAAACTCTTCCCGTTCAATAGACTCCACCTTAACCAGCTGTAGCGACATGTCATCCAAGGCCGCCCGCTTGTCGGTCAGCACCTTTTTAGCCCGAGTGAGGGCCTCGTTCATAATCTTAGCCACCTCGGCGTCGATTTGGGCCGCCACCGCCTCGCTGGTGTGGCGGTCAATGACAATACCGCTTGCGGCCAGCCGCGAGGGCGAGAGCTCGAGAGCGATGGGGCCCAGTTTTTCGCTCATGCCATATTTGGCCACCATATCGCGGGCCAAAGCGGTAGAGACCTGCAAATCATTGGAGGCACCGGTGGTAATGTCGCCAAAGACAATTTGCTCGGCGGCGTAGCCGCCCAAGGCCATGGCAATATCATCCAAAAACTCGTTGCGCGACTGCAGTTTTTTGTCCTCAAACGGCAATTTGAGGGTATAGCCGGCAGCATAGCCGCGCGAGATAATCGAGACTTTGTGCACCGGATCGGCGTGAGGCAACACCGAGGCCACCAAAGCATGTCCCATCTCGTGGTAAGCGGTAATCTTTTTCTCGCGGGCGGAGAGAATATGGCTTTTGCGCTCGGGGCCCAACATCACCTTCTCCACGCTCCGGATCAAGTCGTATTGGCTCACCTTTTTGCGCTCCTCGCGCGCCGCCAAAATGGCGGCCTCGTTCATCAAGTTGGCAAGATCCGCGCCCGAAAAGCCGGGGGTCCGCTCGGCAATAGTCCGCAAATTAACGTCCTCGGCCAAAGGCTTTTTAGTGGCATGTAAGGTTAAAATCTCCTCGCGGTCGCGGATATCCGGCCGATCAAGCGTCACGCGCCGATCAAAGCGGCCCGGGCGGAGCAAGGCCGGATCAAGTACGTCCGGCCGATTGGTGGCCGCCATCACAATCAGCTTCTCATTGGGTTCAAAGCCGTCCATCTCGACCAAAATTTGGTTTAAAGTCTGCTCGCGCTCGTCATTGCCGCCGCCCATGCCGCTGCCGCGATGCCGGCCAATGGCATCGATCTCATCGATAAAAATAATTGAGGGCGCTACGCGCTTGGCCATTTTAAACAGGTCGCGCACCCGCGAGGCGCCGACGCCCACAAACATCTCCACAAACTCCGAGCCCGAGAGATACATAAAGGGTACCCCCGCCTCCCCGGCCACCGCGCGCGCCAGTAAAGTTTTGCCGGTGCCGGGCCCGCCGATCAAGAGCACGCCTTTAGGGATACGGGCGCCAATGTCGATAAACTTTTTCGGATTTTTAAGAAAGTCGACAATTTCCAAGAGCTCCTCTTTGGCCTCGTGGACACCGGCCACATCTTTAAAGGTGACGCGCTGGCCGGCATCGTTGGGATCCACCAGCCGCGCCTTGGACTGGCCAAAGGTAAAAGCCTGCATCGAGGCGCCTTTGACTTGCCGCGAGACAAACCAAAACAGCACCAGGATAAAAATCATCGGTAGCAAAAACGGCAAAATCGTCAGGAGCCAAAAAGAGACGCTTGAGCCCTTGGAGATCTCGATAGCCACCGGCTCAAGCTCTTTGGCAGTTAGACCCAGTTTGTTTAAAGTATCGGTCAAACCGGTCTCCGGCTCTTTAACCGCCTTAACCGTCTCGTCTTTGATGGTTGTTACCGTCAAATCATTGCCCTCGACGACGATTTTTTTAATCTCGCCGGCTTTGATTTGCCGGACCAGCTCCGAGAGGGCAATCGGCGGCGAGGGCCGATTAAGATCGCTCACCAGCGAGTACACGCCCACCAAAAGCAAAAGTACCACCAGCACCGTTGAGAGCTGATTGGCCAAACTGCCCCAACGGCCGCCGGGCAAGGGCGTTTTGCCACCGATTAAACTCTTTTTACGGGCCATAAAGTATTGCCATTATACTCAAATCCGGCTGGCTGACTAGGGGGCGCAGACATAGCCGGCTTGCGTATTGGATACGCACCAAGCGCTGCCGTCAGGCAATGAGACGGAAACCTGATAGCTCCCGGGCGCTGTCTGGCAGCTCACCCCCGCCTCAAACTGGCTCGAGAGGCCGCGGCTCGCCAAAATCGTCCCGACCACTCGCGCCAAATCATCATTGGCGCCATCGTTGATTAGGCCGCCGGCGCAAACGGACCCATAGCTGCCGGTAGCAATGTAAAATTGATTGGCCGCCACGCGCAAATCGCCAAGCGCCTGCTTAATCACTGCTACAGCGGAAGGCGGTTTGGGCACCGGAGCCGGAGCTTGAGCCGGTGCTGGGGTGGCACCAGCCGGCGGAGTAGTTGTGGCCTTGGTGGTAAAGCTTGCCTCAGTAGCCTTAGCCACCTCCGGCCCGGCCGGCTTGACCGGCCGTGGCAGAGGCGGCGGCAGGGGTGTAGTTTTACCCTTGGGCTCAAAAATCACCTGCAGACCGCGGCCAAGATAGGCCTCCGGCGAGTAAAGAGCGCGCTCAGCCAATTTATCTTTTAAAAACAACTGATAGGCAAAAAACCCGTTAACCGCCACCAGTATCAACAGCAATATCAAAGACAACAAAGGGAGAGTCCTCATGACTCTCCCCAGTATAGCAGGTCTGGCGACCGCGGGGCTACTTTACTTGGGCCACGACAGCGGCAAAAGCGGCCGGCTCCCTCTCGGCCAAGTGGGCAAGTACTTTGCGATCAAGGGCAATACCCTTTTTGCCTAAAGCGCCCATAAATTTACTGTAAGAGAGGCCGTGCTCGCGCAAAGCGGCGCCAATCTTTATTTGCCACAAGCGGCGAAAATCGTTCTTTTTATCTTTGCGATGGGCAAAAGCGTGGACGCCGGCCTTGATGATGGCCACTTTGGCCTCGCGCTCCTTGGTACTGCGGCCAAAACGATACCCCTTAACCTTTTTAAGAGTGGAGCGGCGGCGCTTATTGGAGATGGTACCTCGTTTAACTCGGGACATATTTAAAAATTATTGCTTGGCTAAAAAGCGGCTGCGCAAGACATTGGACATTTTAACGGCGCGCTGGCGCTTGCCGGCCAACTGCGACTGGCGCGACTCCTTGGCATTGAAATGATTTTTGCCAGGCGCCGACACCAGCAATTTGCCTTTGCGGGTAACGCGGATGCGCTTGGTAAATGATTTGTTAGTCTTCATAAAATTATTTGGCGGTAGCCCGCTCAATCACCACAGTCCAGCCCTTGGGGCTCTTTTTAGCTGGATCGGCCACTTTGTAATCAGTGGGGATCAGGCGCAAAAAGCGCTCCAACCGCTCGACTAAAAACTTTTGATCCAGATACTTGGCCCGGCCGGGCAAAAAGAGATCGATTTTAACCCGATGACCCTCGCCCAAAAACTCGCCGGCCTTGGCCGCCTTAAGCTGGAGATCATGCTCGCCGGTACCGACTTTAACCTGCAAAGTCTTGGTCTCGGTGGCATGGCCCTTAAGCTTGGCGGCCTTCTCTTTTTTATTTTCCAAGTACTGATATTTGCCAAAATCCATGATCTTGGCCACCGGGGGCTTGGCCCCAGGCGAGATCTCAATGAGATCCAAGCCCCAGTCAGCCGCCTTGGCCAAAGCCTCGCCCACCGGCAACACCCCTAAATTCTCCCCCGTCTCGGTAATGACCCGGAGCTCGGGGGCGGTTATTTGTTGATTGATGCGAGTACGTTTAGTCAATTGGCAAGCAAAACTGCCCCACTATCATAGAGAAATAAAAGTTAAAAGTCAAATCCTTTGCTATAATCCCCTTATGGCCGATTTGATACGCAATAATAAAGCCAGTTTTAACTATGAACTCCTCGACCGCTATGAAGCCGGCTTGGAGCTATTGGGCGTGGAGGTCAAATCGCTCCGCGAGGGCCACGGCTCGCTTGAGGGCGCACGGGTGGTGGTACGCGGTGGCGAGGGCTACTTGGTGGGCGCCACCATCCCGGCCTATCAGCCGGCCAATGCGCCAACTGATTACGATCCAGCCAGGACTAGGCGTTTATTACTCTCTAAATCAGAACTTGCTACTTTAGTGGGCACTAGTGAGCGCCAACGCTTGACATTAATACCTCTTGCGGTGTATAATAAAGGAAGGCGGTTAAAGCTTGGTTTTGCGGTCGCGCGAGGGAAGAAAAAACATGACAAGCGCGAGGCGATTAAAAAGCGCGAGGCCGCCCGGGACATTGACAGAGACCGTTTTTAATACGGGGATGACTGGCTTCGACAAGGAGTCGTCAAATTAAGAGAGCAAATCGAGACGCCCAGCTCGTTAAACGGGCACTTAAGAAATGCTAACGCATCTTCTAAAACCGGATTGGTTAAATCTCCTTTCTCGGTTCCAGCTTTCGCTTTAGCCTAAGCTGGCATGGCTTTGGCCGCGCGTCTTAACGCGCCGGAGCGGTGATATATTTTTAAGACTCGGAGCAAGTGGTGCCTAACATTTTGCTCCTAAACTTACCTGGCTCATACTGTCTGTCTTTGGCGCTTAGTCCCAGACAGTAGACACCCAAAGCGCCTAAGTTTGTAGAACTCTTTCTTTTTCCTTCTTGCACGTGGGTTCGATTCCCACCATCTCCACTGCTTCGCTTTCACTACGTTCAAGCTACGCAGTGCAAGCACTATTACACCACTTTAATATAGGTGGTGTTTTAGTTTAAAGCGAAGCAGTGGCCCTTCGTAGCCTTAGCGAAGTAGGGCTATAATTGATCTATGTATTTTGTTTATATTATCCAAAGTCAAATTGATGAGAGTTACTACGTTGGTATCACAGAAGATATAAAACAAAGACTACAAGATCACAACTCAGGATCAGCTAAATATACCTCTTCTAAAAAACCTTTTAAACTAATTTGGTATTGTGCTTTCCCTAGTAAAACAAAAGCTCTATCTTTCGAAAAATATCTTAAACACGGCTCCGGCTTCGCTTTCCGTAATAGACACTTAATTTAACACCAGGTTGCTTGGAGTGGGGCTCTTTTTTATACCCAAATGCAATTTATGCTATAGTAAAATCAGAAACCGCACCTGAGGAGGATCGCCGTATGATCGAACAGATATTGTTTTTGCAAAACGATGACCTGTGTTGGGCCATTACTCAAGTGTTGCACCGGAGCAGAGCCTTGGGTCAAGGCCCCGAACTTCCGGTTTTGGCCGTCAACCAAACAGAGCTGCTGACCAAAAGGCTCTGTGAGCAAAAAAGTGGTATTATCTTTTTTGACCCCCAACAATGCGTCACGACGAGCGGTGCACCATTCAATCTGATCACCACCGCGCGTACAGTGGTGCCCGATCAAGCCAGACTCATCCTGGTCAATTGGTCCAAGGAGCCGGATCTGGACGATGGTGCCGACGGACATATCAAAAAGAACTATAATATGTCCCTAATGGAGTTCATTAGAACTATTTGTCGCTTGGGACCGGCGACCACCAAAGACCATTTGGCCGCAGCCTTCCCCAACGACCGCTGGTTCACTCAAAAGCAATTAGCTATCTAATAACCATCTGATTGGTTAATCTGCCCCTCCTCCGGAGGGGCTTATTTTTAGCGACGGAACGCAGCGCGGAAGTAATTGTTGATTGCGCCGGCGGTATACGCCTCGCGCCAATAATCTTTGGATTGCTGGCGCAGTTCCCTTGCAAAGTCATCAATGGTCGAGCCGGCGCCGATCGCCTGAGCATATTGCTCAATCGTCTGGGGCGAGGCAAATGGCGGATTAACGACGCTAAGATCGGCCTCCCCCGTCACTTGCGACCATTTGGCCACCGTATCCACCGCCGGCGTGCTTAAGCTCTCAAACGAGAGGTTAAACCATTTGCCGAGCGGCTGCGAGCTGTCGTAATAATGATTGCCGCTAAAATTAAAAGCGTTATCCACGTCATAGGCGCCCACCGTCCTGATCCTAACCAGCGGGATATCGGCAATGCCCTTGTTATACACAAAAGCGTTATTGGCGATAGTGATAGCATCGCTGGCGGTTGGCCCCGGCCCGCTGGTGCTTAATAAGAGTGGTGTCTCCCAGCGATAAACCGTATTGTTTTGGACCAAGATATTGCGCGATGTCGGCGAGAAAAAGATCCCCTGCGGCCGGCCCTGCGACGATACCGCCGGGCAGGCTATGGTATCGCCCGGACGCCACGCGCTTTTACTATGGGCAATCAGATTGCCGCTGATTTCCACCGGATTGCCGTAGGCCTCGTCCACTCCGATGCCCCAAGCCCGGCACAGGCGCGTGGCGCCATCGGCGATCAAAATATCTTTGCCGGACAATACCACGTTGTTAGCGATTTTATTGACATTGGAGTCGGTGGCACCCATCGTAATCCCGATACCATTGTCAATAAACAAATTATCTTCTAGGAGGCCGCCGGCGCGCATTTGCACACCACTTGAAGCGCTGCGCATCGAGATATTGCCGCGCACCACCACGTTGCGATTGGTATTTTGGATGTAGAGGTTATAGGGGATCACAGTGTCGCTTTGCACAATCCTAAAATCGGCAGTGTCATAGCCGTTGCGGTCCAAAATATTTTCCTCAATCACCACCCCATCCACTCCCTCAATAAAAATGCCGTCATGAGTATTGCCGCTCGAGGCAAAGTTGTCGACGATCAGATTGCGTCTGATTTTAACATTACTGATCGGTCCGGCCGTCGTCTCATCGATCACCAAGCCTTTATGAATAAACAAATCCTCAAACAAGAGATTAGTGCCGCCACCGACCCAGCGGACATTCTCCAAAAAGTTAAGCCCCGCGATGGCCACATGGTCGCGGACACCGGTACCCAAGTTAAGCGACTTGATTACCGGCCGAGCGCCGCTTGAGCCATAACTTGAGACCACTCGCGGCTCGCTCGCTGTGCCGGAGGTAAAAGTGCCGGCACCCAAACTCTCCGCTCCCCAACTGTCTCCTTTTTTAAACAAAACCCAACCTGGTGCTCCGGGGGTAAGTAAATTTACCGTAGCGGCAATTGTCTTTTTAGGACAATTAAGTGTGTTGGTGGAGCTGAAAGGAGCTGGGCTTGAACCATTACAACCGTCATTGCCTTCAGTTTGACTAACGTAAACAATTTTGTTATTTGAGGGTAAATTAAACGCGGTCCAGCCGGCACCAGGACTGGTCAAATGATTTAAAGCATCAGACCAAGTCGGTATAATTTGAGTAGTTGAGGTAGCTAACGGCTCAGCCGGTATTGTTCCGCCCGTAGTGGTGGCAGTGGTTGTAGTTGTGCCAGTATCTCCCTTAATTGGCTTACCCTTGCCTCCTCCACCGCCCTTGCCTGATGCGGCAACTAACAAAGAAAGTTCATCAATATCGGCAATAACATTGTTGGCTGTTTGGAACAAAAATAATCCAGAGACAAGTAAGCTGACTACAGCAACAAAAAAAAGAAAATTGAATTGTTTTATATCATGCTCCATATAATTAAAAATTAAATAAGGTAATCAGCCAGCGCCCCTTATTAACTAATAGTTGGTAGACAGACCAAAATGAATTGGCCAGATAAAGCGTCCTAAAGTTTTGAATAGATGACAAGGAGCTGCCCATCGTACCGGCAATATCGCCGGCACCAAGCGCGCGATTATAAATAGCCAAATTGTCGATTGCGCCGTCAAAGGAGCATTCGCCGGCGGCGCATTCGCCGATTAAGAGTTTGGACGAGCCGTCGGCTCGGCGAGTACCGACGCCATCTTGGGTATTGGTTTTGCCGACTGCCTCGCCATTAATGTAAAAGGTAACAGAGTCAGCCGTATTGCCGCCGGTCCAAACGACGGCCACGTGAGTCCACTCGCCGGCCGACACCGTGCCGGCCGGCGTCGAGGCGGCCAAAGCGGTAGTGCTGTGATCAGCATGGAAGCGGACTCCCCCGCCAGCCACGGTAAAAAAGGCCCAGCCGCCCTGATCGCGCTTATCGGCAATGCGACCGCCAAAGGTCTCGGCCACAAATTGCCGCGGCTTAATCCAGGCGCTAACCGTCAAGCCGGCTAAATTATCGATACTCGACGGACTGCCGGCATCAAGGCCCGAGGTACTGCCGTTAAAATCCGCCGCCTGGCCGTATTTGCCGCTAACTAAACTGGGGCACTCGCTTAAGCAATTGGGCAAAGATTCAAAAGTCCAAGAGGCGGCCGGGCCTCCCGCACCGGAGCCGCCGCCGGTACCGCCGCCTCCCTCCTCAACGCAATTGCCCGAGCTATCGAGTACATAGCCGGCCGGGATGCTCGTTTGCGTGCCGGACAAATTGGGGCAAATATCCGTTTCCACCGGAGTTAAATCAACCGGCGGCGGCGTACTAGAGAGCCTAAAAGCGCTGCGGAAATAATCATTGGCTTCCGCGGCGGTGTAAGCGCGGCGCCAATTGCCTTTTTGTTGTTCTCGCGCCTCGGCGGCAAAATCCGCTAAAGTGGAGCCGGCGCCGATTGAGCGGGCATAATCCTCAATGGTCTTGGGTCCGGACAAATCAGGCTCAACAATGCTAAAACCGGTCTCTTTGGTAGCATTAGCCCAAGATTGTGCAGTATTAACGGCCACTGCCCCACCAGCAGTCACCTTAAACCAAGTCGAGAGCGGTCGACTGTCGCCAGAATCAAAATAATGATTGTTTGAGAGACTGACTTTAGTGTTAAGTGCGGCAAGTGTCGGCGCAGCCAGCTCGGCTAGTGGGCGGCCAGCCGGCTCACCTAAATAAAAAGTGTTATTGCGGATATTAACATTGCCGGCCGGCGCCGCTGAGAGCGTCAGCTTAAGCGGCCAAGCCCAGCGGTAAACCACATTATTCTCCACCGTCACATTATTTAAGCCGGCGCTGTCGGTGCCGACCAAGTCAATACCTCGTGGCCCCTCACTTTGACCAACCAACCAATTGCTTTTATTAAAAGCGATAATATTATTGGTAATATCAGTTGACTGATTAGTACCCGCGCCGCGGAGCTCGATACCCCAGCCACGGAGCATGGTGCTGGCCCCCGAACGCACAATATCTTTGCCCGAGAGCACTACATTGCGCGCGATCTGATTACTGCCGGCCTTGCTCTCAAACGTAATCCCCATGGCATTGTCGACAAATAAGTTGTCGTCGAGCACACCACCCGAGCGCATTTGGATGCCGTTGGAAGCACTCCTCATTGAGATATTGCCGCGTACCGCCACACCGGTATTGTCGTTTTGAATATATAAATTGTATGGGATCACCGAGTCGGAGCCGACGGTTTGGAAATTGGCATTATCATAACCGTTACGGTCCAAAATATTCTCCTCGATTAACAGATTATTGACCCGCGAGGCAAAAATACCGTTTTGCGTATTGCTGCCCGTCATATAATTGTCGACAATGACATTGCGCCGGATTTTGACATTAGAGTTAGTACTGCCAGACGGTGCTTGGAAGACAACCCCCTTCTCAATATAGTTATCCTCAACCAAAATATTGTTGCCGGTGCCGACCCAGCGCAGACCTTGAGTGTTGCCGTCAGCCTGGCGCTTGATATGTAAACCAACAAAGGCAATGTGTTCCCGCGACCCGGCGTGCATATTAATCGCATTGACAATCGGCCGAGAGCCACTTGAGCCATAACTGCCGATAACTCGCGGCTCACTGACCGTACCGGAGGTAAAGGTCTCCACGCCGATAGTCTCGGTAGGCCAAGCATCGCCCTTTTTAAGCAAAATCCACCCCGGCTGGCCAAAAGCCAGGAGTGATTTAGTGGAGGCAATAGTCGGTTTGGGGCAATTAGCCCGATTAGTCAAACTGTACGGCTCGGGACTTAAGCCATTGCAGGCATTGCCGCCATCTCGGGAGCTGACATAAATAATTTTGCCGTTGGAAGGCAGACTGAAGGATGTCCAGCCGGAGCCGGGATTAGTCAAATGCGTTAATAATCCAGTGCCACTCGGAGGTGGTGGTGGAGGCGGAGGAGGTGGAGGGGTTGAGGCGATAACGCAATTGCCCGAGCCATCAAGTACGTAGCCGGCCGGGACACTGGTTTGCGTCCCCGACAAGTTGGGGCAAATATCCGTACCGCCACCGCCGGGACCGGTCCCGCCTCCCGTGGTACCGCCGGCGGTCGTATCGCCGGTACCAGTACCGCCTGTGCCACCGCCCCCGCCGCCGGCGCCTCCTGAGCCTACTGGAGCGTAAGTGGCGCCACCGGCAGCCAGCGGCACTGCCGAAGTACAATTAAGATTATTAATCATCTCGCGCGTTTTGGGCCAAGTGGCGCCAAAGCCGGTGGTCGCGGCAGTGCCACTCGTAACGATATTGTATTTGGTTTGGAAGCGTTTTAACCCACCCTCAGTTAACGGTCCAAAGTAGCCGGTAATCGGCCCGGTGTAAACGCCATTCCGGGTTAAAAATTGCTGGAGCTTGGTTACCTCAAAACCGGCGGTGGCATCGCTTGAGCCGACAAACAAATAGCGGGTAATCAAAGGCGGGCAGGCCGTTGGTGCGGCCGGACTAGTGACTGTGGTGGTAACCCCGGGCATCGTTATCCCCCTCACCCGCAACAGCTCGGCTAGTACCGCCTGTAAAATCCGGACTTGCGCCCATAAACTTTGAATCAGTTCCTCGGTGGGCGACAATGTGGCCGCCACCGCTTTGGCTTGCTCGTTTTTGGTAATCGCCCCACGTGAAAGAGAAAAGAGTGGTATCCCCACCACGATCGCCAGTAAAATAACAATGGCTAAGCGTCTCATTTTATTTTAGTTTTTTTAACCAACTCGATCACCCGAGAGACTAATTTTTTAGGATCCTTGTCAAAAAGCACCAGATCGCTGTGGCGATTGCCTTTGTCCATAATGTCGCGGATCACCTCATGAGTCTGCCAGGGGCCTTCCAAGACGCCAATAGGCTTGGCATCCTCAAAGGCAATAGTAAACTCGTGTATCGTCCCCACTCGCCCGCAACCTAAAAAGATTGCGTCTGAGGTGCGCGTCATTAACAAGTCGCGCCCCGAGTAGCCAAAGCCGGTGTAAATAATCAAATCGAGATACTCGAGCGGCAATTTGTAAAAATCGACATGTTCGCGCTCGGAGTAAGCTGGCGACAGCCCGATGGAAATGCCTCCGGCCTCCTTGGCGCCGATGCAAGTCCAAAGTGGGAAACCGGTGGTCGCTCCCGAGATTAAAATCCCGTCTTGGCGGACAATCTCGCGACCAAGCTCTTTAGCCAGCTCCATCGCTCCCTCGCCACAATGGCCAGTCTCGGCGGCACCGGATACGGCCAATTTTAAGCGGCGATGATTATGCTTCTCTAAAAGCTCTTCTTCCATAACTGTAGCTATTGTAACATGCGCGCGCTTAGAGCTTAAGCGTTGCCGACTCGCCGGCCGCCGGCGCCACAGCGTCTATGCCTAAGTAATCTCTGATCCGCTGGACTAAAAAGAGGGCCGATTTTGGCTCGCCCATAACCACAAACACTTTTTTAACCGTATCGCTTGTGCCGCGGACAAAATTAAGCAAGCCGGTGCTGTCTTTATGGCCGGAGTAGCCCAAAATACTGGTGATCCGCGCCCGGACGGCGATCTCCTCGCCTAAAATTCGCACCGTCTTGGCGCCATCCTGGAGAATGCGGCCAAAGGTCCCCACCCCCTGATAGCCCACCAAGAGTAAAGTATTGCGCGGATCAGAGAGGTAATTTTTTTCATGATGTAGGATGCGACCGCCGGTGGACATGCCAGAGCCGGCCATAATGATCTTGCGCGGATTGGCGCGCAAAATCGCTTTGGACTCCTCGGTCGATAGAGTCAAATGCAATTGCGGGAAGCGGAAAATGCCGTCTTGAGCCGGTCCGCCGCTTTGGACCTTGTCGTTTAGATAATTTTTATAGCGGCGATAAACGTCGGTAACGCGTATCGCCAGCGGCGAGTCGATAAATACCGGCACTAGGGGGATGCGCGAGGCCTCCATCATCTGCTCGATTTCAAACATGATCTCTTGGGCCCGCTCGATGGAAAATACCGGGATCAGGAGCGTACCGTCGCGATGCAACGTCTCCTCGATAACATCCTCGAGCTGCTCGGTACGACGGGAACGCTCCTCATGATCGCGATCGCCATAGACGCTCTCCATCACCAAGTAAGTGGCATCTTTAAGCGCCTCGGTGTCTTTAAGTAGCGGCGATGGCGAATTGCCCAAATCGCCGGTAAAGACCAACTTTTTATCGCCGCGAGTGCACTCGACCATCGCCGAACCCAAAATATGCCCAGCATCGCGAAAGACGATATTAAGCGGACCCAAAACAAACGGTTCGTGATAATCAAAGGCCTGCCACCGGCTAAGCGCCTGGGTAACGTCCTCTAAATTATAAAGCGGCTCATTATCGCCCTCGCCGCGGCCGCGCGACAAAAGCGAGGCCGAGTCCTCAAGCGACAAAGCGGCGATGTCGCGCGTCGCCTCGGTGGAGTAAATGGGGCCCTTAAAACCCTGGCTGACCAGCCTTGGAATGCGGCCAATGTGATCCAAATGGGCATGGGTAACGATGAGAGCATCAATGCTCGCCGGCTCATAAGGAAAGGGATCGAAGTTGCGCTCCTCATCCTCCTTGCGGCCCTGGAAGAGACCGCAATCGACCAAAAAGCGCACCGGTGCCTCGCCCTCGACCTCAACTAAAAAATTGGCCCCGGTGACACTGCCGGTACCGCCGTGAAAAGTGATTTTAACTGTTTGCTCCATGATTAAAATGCCGTGAGAGCCGCCAGCCCAGGCCGCCGCCTAACAAATCGCTGGTCAAATCGCCGACCGTATCGGACCAACCTAATTGCAGCGCGTTAAACGAGTGCCAGCCGACCAAAAAACTGCCGTATTGCACGATTTCCCACAGGATGCCGACAAGCATTACCGCCGCCAAGACGTAAAACAGCGCCTCGTTTGGCCCTTTGGTCGAAAGTGACGTCAGGCCAAACAAGAGTAGTGCCACGGTTAGGCCGCCGACGGCGTGCATTGCCAGGTCAAGCCAGCCAAAGCGCCAATACCAAGCAAAGCGGTAAGCCAAAGTATTGATGAGAACCACCAGCGCCAAACCGATTACGCCCCACCAAGCTAACGGTAAATATAATTTCACTGTCTTATTATAGCGAAAGATGCACCAACGCAAAACCCCGCCCTTGATTGAAACCAAAAAACGGGGTTTTGCATCGGTTATTTGAAGACTGATACCTAGCGAAAGCTAGGTGGGTGCCCGCAAACAAGTACCAAAGTAATTATTATTTAGTGGCTCCCTGAAATTTTATATGATCTAGATATTGCCTTCAAATAACCTAACTTTATTATAACTCCTTCTCATTTTGGCGCCAAGCTCATTTTTAGCCGTATTTTCGCCACTTTATCCCCCGCCAGTTTATTTAATCAATTCCTCCTCTTTGAACCACAATTCGATTTCGGTTTTGGCTTCGGCGGGAGTGCCGGAGGCATGGACAAGGTTGTAAACGGAGCGATTCTCATTATTGGCCACTACCGGCGTATCGTGAGAGTAATCGCCGCGGATACTGCCTACCGGCGAGTCAAAGGGGTAAGTCGTGCCTACCAACTTGCGCACTACTGCCACCGCTCCCACCCCCTCCCAAACCGTAGCCGCGACCGGTCCGGCGGCCAAATAGTCGATATTTAATTGATGCACCATTTGGCCGATGGCCGTCGCATCCATCTGACTGATGGTCTCGCCCAAATCAAAACCGTTCTGCTCGTAAAATTTTTTCATTTTTTCACCCACTTTGCGATACCAGTCTTGGTCGGCGGTACCATAATGGGCCCGCGCCAACTCCTCGGGCACCTGGACCAGCTTGAGCCCGACTAACTTTAAACCCGCCTTTTCCAGGCGGGCAATAATCTCGCCCACCAAGCCGCGTCTGACTCCGTCCGGTTTAATCAAAAATAAAGTGCGCTCGTTCATAAATCAACTGGTTAAAATTATCGGCCCCTCGTCGGTAATCGCTACTGTATCCTCCCAGTGCACCGACAAACTCCGATCCTTGGTAATAAAGGTAAACCCGTCGCTTAACAGTTTAGTCTTCTCTCCGCCCAAAGTAAACATCGGCTCAATCGCGAGCACCATCCCCGCTTTTAATTTTAGCCCGTCGCCCGGGCGGCCGTAATTGGGCACATACGGCTCCTCATGGACGGCAAAACCGACACCGTGACCGCTCAAGTCGCGCACAATGCCAAAGCCCTCCCGCTCGGCGTAAACTTGAATGGCCGCCCCGATATCGCCGATGGCATTGCCCGCTTTAGCCGCTTTGACCCCCGCTTGGAGCGCCTGCCGGGCGGCCTCATTTAACTTTTTTACTCGCGCGTCCACTGGCGGCACCAAAATGGTGCGTGCCGCATCGACAAAATATTTGCCTTGATACTTTAAGCCAAGATCAATGGTAACCACATCGCCAGCTTTAATCGCCCGGTGGCTTGGGATCCCGTGGACAATCTCCTCATTGACTGAGACACAGAGCGCCGCTGGATACAAAAACTTGGAGCCGGCCGGCCGATAATTTAAAAATGACGGTTCGGCACCGCGCTCTTTAAGCAGCTCCCGAGCACGAGCGTCTAGCTCGAGGGTGGTAATGCCGGGCGCCACCAGTTTGACCAGCGCCGCCAAAATCGCCGCCAGATTTTGGCCGGCGATTTTTAATTGTGCAATATCTTGTTTGGTCTTTAACTTCATAATTGCGAGATAATGTCTTGGTGTATCGCCTCAATGTCCTGCTCGCCGTCGATAGCGACAACGCGGTAAAGCGGCGACTCTTTAAAATAACGGAGCACCGGCTCCGTCTCGCTCTCAAACCAGTCTAAGCGCCGATTAATGGCCGCCAACTCATCGTCGCCACGCCCGCGAGACTCGAGGCGCTCCACCGCCGTCTCGCGGCTAATAGCCAAGTTGATAACTGTGGCCGGGGCCCGCTCGTAAAACTCAATCATCGAGTCCAAAATCTTGGCCTCAAGGAGCATACGCGGCGTCCCGTCAAAAATGAGATGCTCTCCGCCCTTTAAGTTTTCAATCAGCAAGTGTGACCACACCCAGATCGGCAAAAAGGAGGGCATGAGCTCGCCGCGCGCCAGCCGGCCCTCAAGTAAGCGGCCGGTATAACTGCCACCGGCCAACAACTGGCGAAATTGCTCGCCCGTTTTGACGTAAAAGGGATGCCGCTCGGGACTGGCCGTTTTAAGCCAATTGATAAGCTTGATCGCTTGCGTCCCCTTGCCGGCGCCCGAGCGGCCAATAAAAATAAGCGTTTGCGGTGACATACGACCAGTATAACCGACAACGCCTGTTAGAGAAAAGATTAATACTCCCTCATCGAGAGCTGGGCATTAAGCTGTTTAACGAGCTCAAGCACCACCGAGACGACGATGAGGAGCGAGGTACCGCCAATAGCCAGCGCCGCCATGCCGGTGACCCCTTGCATAATAATCGGCAAGAGCGCCACTACGGCCAAAAAGAGCGCTCCGACTAAGGTCAGCCGGCTGACAATATTACCTAAATGGAAAGTGGTCGGCTGGCCCGGACGGACGCCAGGGATGAAAGCACCTGATTTTTGTAAATTGGTCGAGATCATCTGCGGATCAAAAGTGACCGCCGAGTAAAAGTAAGTGAAGACGAACACCAGTGCACAATAAACTGCTCCGTACAGCCAATTATTGTTAAAGAGCGGCAAAATAAAGTCGGCAATGGTTTGGAAAATGGCTACCGACGATTGAGCCATAAAATTGGCGATCATTTGGGGAAAGAGCAAAATCGACAAAGCAAAAATGATCGGCATAACGCCGGCATTGTTGAGCCTGATCGGCAAATAAGTGGCGATGCCGCCGTACACTCGGTTGCCCCGCACCTGCCGGGCATAGGTAATCGGGATCGGACGCTCGGCCTCGGTGATCACCACCACCGCGGCAACAATAATGACCGCCGCCACAACAAAGGAAACGTAAAGCGGCACCTGTGCCACCTCAAAGTTAGCCCAAAGCTGAAAGAGTTGCGTCGGCAAGGCCGAGACGATACCGGCAAAAATCAGGAGTGAGACCCCATTGCCTACGCCGTACTCGCTGATAAGCTCGCCCAGCCACATCAAGAGGAGCGAGCCGGCCACCACGACCACCACACTGACCAATTGCTCAAACAGCGTGGTCGGCAATAAAATCCCCTGGCGCGACAAAAGCGCCAACAAACTAAAGCCCTGTATGGCCGCAAGCGGCACTGAGAGCAGACGCGAGTATTGGGACATTTTGCGCCGACCGGCCTCGCCCTCCTCCTGATACATCTCCTTAAGCTGGGGGAAAATGAGGGTGAGCAGCTGCATAATAATCGAGGCGGTAATAAACGGGCCAACGCCCAACATCACAATCGACAAATTGGACAAGCCGCCGCCGGAAAAAATGTTGAGTAGGCCAAAAAACTGATTGTCGGTAAAAAAGCGCTCCAAAGCCAAAACATCAACGCTTGGGATCGGCACCGCTGCACCAAAGCGGAACAGGGCCAAAATAAGCAAGGTGAGGAAAATCCGCCGCCTTAATGCCGTATCTTCAAACAGGAGACGGAGTTTGGTTAAAAAAATATTCATAAGCGATTTAAGCGACGGCGCCGCCGGCGGCGAGGATGGCCTGGCGAGCCGAGGCTGAGAGGGCACAGCCGCTGACTGTCAGCTTTTTAGTCAAGCGGCCGGCGCCCAAGATCTTGACCGGCTGTTTGGGCTTGACCAATTTGTGGGCCGCCAAAGCGGCGGGGGTAACCAGGGCGCCGGCCGCAAACGTCTGCTCCAGAGCCGAGAGATTAACCACCTCGGGCTTAGGCTGGATACGGACAAAACGATTTTTGCCGTAACCGCGGCGCTTGGGCAGCTTTTTAATGATATCACGCCACTCCGGACGCATCTTGTGGCCGGCGCGAGCGCCCTGGCCCTTGTGCCCACGGCCGGAAGTTTTGCCGCGCTTACCGCCCCGACCAATATATTTGGCCTTTTTGCGCGTGCTTTGTCGTTTAATGGTATGTAATTGCATAAAATTTAGAGATTAGGCTTTAAGTTTGGCCAAAGCGAGGATGGCGGCGCGGGCGATATTAAGCTTGTTTTTGCTGCGAGAATGGACCTTGGCGGTAATATCGCGAACGCCGGCCAAGTCAAGCACGGTACGCACGGCACTCCCGGCCACCAGCCCTTTGCCGGGGGCGGGACGGATCTCGATCCGCGAACTGCCGAATTTGGCCTCGATTTGATGCGGAATCGAGTTGGTCTCGGTAAGCGGCAGGATAAGCAAGCCCTTTTTGGCGGCATTCATCGCTTTGTCGATGGCTAAGGTGGTATCGCCGGCTTTACCCAAACCGACGCCGACTTTGCCTTTGCGATTACCGATCACCACCACTACCGAGAAGGAGAAGCGCCGACCGCCGGCGACCACGCGCGCCACACGCCGCACCGAGATCACTTTGTGATCAAACTCGGAGCGCGGCTTGTCGGCCGCGCCACGCCGGCCGGTGCCACGCCGGCCGGCCGAGTGGCCGCCGCGGCGCAAGGGAGCAGAGGTGGTAGCGGGAGTTGGCATTGTAGTGTCGGTATTTTCCATAAATAAAAATATTAAAAGATTAATCCGGCCGCCCGCGCCCCGTCGGCTACCGCCTTAACCCGGCCGGTAAAGCGGTAACCCCCGCGGTCAAACACCGCCGTAGCGATCTTTTTTTCCTTAGCCAAGGTGCCAATGGCCTCGCCGACAGCATAAGCCGCCGCCACTTTAGCAAATGGCGAATCGCCTTTTTTAGCCTTGCCGGTTTTGGCCTTGGTCTCGCTGGCAGCGACCAAAGTCACGCCCTTAACATCATCAATCAATTGGGCGTAAACATGTTTGTTGGAGCGGAAGACGGCTAAACGTGGGCGCTCGGCCGTACCGGAGATTTTGCTCCGGATCCGAGCCCGACGGCGGGCGCGCAATAATTTGTTTGGTGTTTTGGACATAACTTTATTTTAATTAGGCGGTTGCCTTTTTGCCCTGCTTGCGGAGGACATACTCGCTCTCATAGCGTATGCCTTTGCCCTTGTACGGCTCGACCGGCTTATAGCCCCGGACCTGAGCGGCAAATTGGCCGACCAGCTCTTTGTCGGCGCCGCTGATCGTCATCATATTTTTCTCCACTGCCACCTTAAGCGCGGCTGGGATATCAAGCTTGACCTGATGAGAAAAGCCGATATCCAACACTACTTGGCTGCCGGCGACATTAAACTTAAAACCCACACCCTCGATAAGGAGCTTTTTCTCAAAGCCGGCCGTTACGCCCTCTATGGCGTTTTTAATATGCGAGGCGTAAGTACCCCACATGGTCCGGCTCTCTACTGTCTCGGCAGTGGGTACCACTGTTACGGCCTCCGGCGCTACCGTCACCTCCACTGCCGGACTGGTCAAAGTCCGCGAGACGGTACCCTTGGGGCCGGTCACCTTTAATACGCCGGCAGCGTACTCGACAGTGACGCCAGCGGGGATAGCAATTGGTTGTTTACCTAGTCGCGACATAAAATTATTACCAAACTTGGCACAAAACCTCGCCACCGACACGAGCCGCTCGCGCCTCCTTGTCGGTTAGTAAGCCTCGCGGCGTGGAGATAATGGCCAAACCGCGGCCCTGGCGTACCGGATGGATCTCGTCGAAACCGGCATACACCCTTTTAGATAATTTGGACACGCGCTTAACCTCTTGGAGCTTAGGGGTCGCACCCTCGTAAGCCAGAGTGCAGTAAATAAAGTGGCGCGATTTTTTACCTTTTTTGACCGCCTCGGCCAAATAGCCGGCTTTGACCAAAATCTCGGCCAGCGCCATTTTAACTTTGGAAAAAGGCACCACCACCTCCGTCTGGCGAGCCAAGGCGGCATTTTTTAAATTAGTGAGCATTTGGGCGATCGGATCCATAATAAAGAATAGAAATTACCAGGATGATTTTTTAATACCGGGGATTTTGCCCTCGTTGGCAAACTCGCGGAAACAGATGCGGCACAAATGAAAATCGCGCATAAAGGCCCGCTTGCGCCCACAACGGAAACAACGCCGCACGACGCGGGACTTGAATTTGGGCGGCTTAAGCGCCCGGACTTTAGTCGAAGTTTTGGCCATACTGATACAAAAAAGGCTCCACGAGCCACGCCCTATCCTAGCAGGCAAAAGGCCGGTCTGTCAATTTACGCCCCTAGGCATAATAAAACCCCGGCCAGAGCATAGAGCTCCAGACGGGGCGTGAACGGAAAACTGTGGGCTTAGGAGGAACGCGGTGCCAGCTTGAGCCAGCGGATTGAGATGAGCTCGTAGTTGGCGATGCCGACTATAGCTCCAACCAAACCGCCGACGCCGGCATAGGCCACATTGCCACCGGCCAGCCAATAGCCTACAACTCCGCCGATTATCGAGTCAACGAAGCAAATCCGCCGCTCGGCCGAATGGACGTAGACAAAGGTGCGTTTTATGACTACCAGCGACCATTTCACTGTTGATAGCACTGCCATGAATGATTCATACAATGCGAAGTAAAACAGGAATAGGACGCCAATGATGAGTACAAAGGGCCAACCCAGACTCATTAGGGCTGATGTTTTTAATCTGGAAATTACTCCCTTAGTCTCACTATCGCATAACTCACCATCGTATAATGATACGAACCATATAAGGATAGAGAGACCATGAATAGCTGGGATGACAGATTTTTCACTCAATAAATATCCGATCACCCCATAAAGAAGGGCTGGTCCGAGTAAGCCAAGAACCAACAATCCCAAAAAGGCAAGAGTAAATTTACCGGAATCTAGAAATAATTTCTTATCCGGTCGCCAGGCGACAGTTTGCCGAAAGGCGCGACGGAAGGCGTGCCAGACGGCCGGCAGGTCATAGACCAGCCAACCCACGGCGCCGCCGGCCAAGATGCCGACAATTGCCAATATCTGTTGCCAGATTGTCTCAACACCAACCACCGTGCTCAAGATTGTGCCAACTGAGGCACCAACAAAGCACGCCAAACCAATTCGCTTACTCTCTCGTTGGAACATGTTTGTTCCTCCTTATGTTTTGGGCCAAAGCCCAGGTTTTTACAAGTTACTACTCACTCTACCCTTAATTATATACTCATCTATTTATTTTGTCAATTATTCCAAATTACTGTCATGACATTTAGTTGGTGGTAAAAAACAAAACCCCGGCCAGAGCATAGAGCTCCAGACGGGGCGGAAACGGCTTAATTGATGGAAGACTGGATATTTTGGCGCAGTAGTAGAAAGCGCCTAAAACCCCGAAGGTACATCTGCAATAGAATTACACTTGCATTGGCAACAAACCTCGAGGAAAAATAGATTTTTTCCTTGTCTTCTGGTGTCATGGTGCCCCCATTATTATATTCACTAATCAACCGGAGCCAAAGATCTTCCATTTCACCTTGATTAAACTCCGGCTGCCCAACACAGAAAGAACATCTTTTCCCTTCGGCCGACAAAATTACATCAACCTTATCTCTAGAGAAAGAGATGAAAACTTCATTACCCAAACTATAACCGAGGCACTCGAACCATAGATGGGCAGCTATGGCCTCCAAAAGAGATTTAGGTAAGTAAGAACCGTCCCAAGACAAATCAGATCCCTCCCTTAGTTATGGGCCAAAGCCCAGGTTTTTACAAGTTACTACTCACTCTACCCTTAATTATATA
>CAZZPK010000001.1:0-9984 GCA_964655995.1 uncultured Candidatus Saccharibacteria bacterium | reverse complement strand
CTCATCTATTTATTTTGTCAATTATTCCAAATTACTGTCATGACAGTAATTTGGAATAATTGTTTTTTTGAGAACTGAAACTGATTGACCTAAATCAAAATACCTAATTACTTCTTAAACGGGAAGCCGATGGCGCGGAAGAAGGCAATGGCCTCGGCGCGGGTTTTGGCGGTGGTGACGATGGTCACCGACATCCCAAAAATGTCTTTGATATCCTCTTCGCTGGTCTCGGGGAAGACGTTATGCTCGCGGACAGCGACAGTGAGGTTACCCATCTCGTCAACGCTCTTTTCATCAAAGCCTTTAAAGTCGCGCATGCGCGGCATGGCGATATTGATTAAGCGGTCCAAAAAGGCCTGCATCCGGGTACCGCGCAAAGTAACCGCCACGCCGATCACCTCGCCCTGGCGGAGTTTAAAGGTAGCGATGGACTTTTTGGCCGGGCGGAGCGCCGGCTTTTGGCCGCTTAATTTGGCCAAGCGGTCAACAATAAGCTCGTTCCTCTTTTTGTCTCTTATCCGGCCAGTACCGACGTTAAGCACTACCTTAACCAAGCGCGGCACTGCCAAGTCGTTGTCCGTTTTAAGCTCTTTTTTGAGCAGGGGGACCGCCTTTTTGATTTTTTGTTGAATCGTTTCCATATTTAAATTGCTTTGCCGCAGCTGCCACAGACCCGCGCCTTGCTTGTGCCACTTAATTTAGCTTTGAGACGCACGCCCTTTTTGCAGCTGGCGCACCACAGCAAAACATTAGAGTAATTTACCGGAGCCGGCTTCTCAATTACTTGACCTTTGCTGCCGGCCTTGCGCGGGCGCTGGCGCCGCTTTTTTAAATTGATGCCCTCCACCAGGACTCGGCCCGCGGCCACATCAACGCGCAACACCTTACCCTGCTTGCCTTTGGCGGCGCCAGAGCGGATAACCACAGTATCACCTTGTTTGATCTTTAATGCCATATATTTAGACGACCTCGGGGGCCAAAGAAACGATTTTTTGATAACCGCGCTCGGCAAGCTCCCTTGGGATCGGGCCAAAGATGCGCCCCCCTTTAGGCTCCTGCTTATCCTTCTCGAGCACCACCACCGCATTCTCGTCAAAGCGGAGGTAAGAGCCGTCGGCTCGGCGATAGGGTGTCTTTTGGCGCACCACCACTGCTTGGAGCACCTCCTTCTTTTTAACCGCTTTGCGGGGCTCGGCAATCTGCACCGACAAAATCACCACCTCGCCAATTTGGGCGTAGCGTTTTTTAGAACCGCCGGGGATCTTAAAGATCCGACCGATTTTGGCGCCGGTATTGTCGGCAATTTTAACGATAGAGCGCGGTTGAATCATAATGGTTATTTAGCATCGTAAACTACGGCAAAGGTCTTGTCCTTAGACCACGGCTTGGTCTCGCGGATGGTCACCTTGTCGCCCTCCTGACAGCGATTCTCGGGGTCATGAGCTTTGATCCGCTTACTGCGCGTTAAATATTTGCCATATTTGGGCGCTTTAAAAAAGCGGTCCACGCGCACCACCACAGTTTTGTCCATTTTGTTGGACACCACGACGCCTTGGAGCTCTTTGCCGGTTTTGGGGGTAGTGTTACTCATATTGTTTTAAGCGGGTCAGGATCCGGGCAATCTCGCGGCGCAGACCCCGGCCGGTTTTAACATCAGTGATCTTAGCACCAGTGCTGCCAAAACGGAATAGCCTTAAAGCCTCGCGCTTTTCGGCCAGCTGCTTTAAGAGATCGGTTTTGGAGGTGGTGGTCGTTTTGGCTTTGGGCATAAAAATTTAAATTACCCGGCTGACAACCCGGCTTTTGATCGGCAATTTGGCGCCGGCCTTGCGCAGGGCCTCGCGCGCCACGGCCGGGGCCAAACCGTCAACCTCAAAAATGAGGCGTCCGGGCAAAACCTCAAACTCATAACCTTGAGGATCACCTTTACCCTTACCCATCGGCGTCTCGGCGCCCTTGGCGGTATAAGGCCGGTCAGGGAAAATGCGTATCCATAATTTGCCGGACTTGTGCATTTGGCGGGCAATCGTCTTGCGGGCGGCCTCGATTTGATTGCTGTTGACCCGGCCGCTCGTCTCGGCCTTAAGCCCAAAAGAGCCAAAGCTGAGCGTAGTGCCGCGCGTCTCAAAGCGGACCTTGCTCGGATTAACTCGGCCGGTTTGCCATTTGCGATGTTTTACTTTTTTAGGAATAAGAACCATAAAATTAGATTATTTCTCGCCAAAAATCTCGCCGCGGTAAATCCAAACCTTAATACCGATCACGCCGTAAGAGAGATAGGCCTGCTCGCGGGCAAAGTCGATATCGGCCCGGAGCGTCTGAAGCGGGATCTGGCCCTGCTTTAAGCTCTCGGCCCGCGACATGTCGGCGCCGCCCAAGCGGCCGGAGAGCGCGATTTTAACTCCTTTAACCTCGCGCTGGCCCATCACCTTCTCTACCGTCTGCTTAAGCACACGGCGGAACGGTAAGCGTTTCTCCAAACCCTCGGCGACCATGGCGGCCACAATCGCGGCGCGGGTGTCCGGATTTTTGACCTCCTCGATATCGATTTTGAGCTCCTTGGGCAACTCGGCGCCGATACGCTTGAGCTCTTTGGTAATGTCGTTTTTAAGCTTGGTAGCGCCCTCGCCGTTGCGGCCGATGATCATACCCGGACGCGCCGTGCGGATAATAATGCGATAAGCATTGACGCTCCGCTCCATCTCCACCGAGTCAACAAAAAAGCCGCGGAGGCGCTTGGTCAAATACTCCCGGAGTAAAATATCCGTTTTTAAAAATTGCTGATACTGGCCGCGCTTACCAAACCAGCGCGAGCGCCAGTCGCGGATAATGCCGAGCCGATGTGAGTAGGGATGAACGCTGTGAGTCATAAAATTAGGATTGATTGGTTTTAGGGGCTAACTCGACCTCGACGTGGCTCGAGTGCTTGTGAATCGGAAACGCCGAGCCTTGGGCCCGAGGCATAAAACGCTTAAGCACCCGGCCCTTGTTAACGGTGATCTTTTTGATCTCCAACTGCTCGGCGCTCAAGCCGCTTTTGGCTTTGGCATTGGCCGCCGCCGAGGCAATCAATTTGGCCAGAGGCGTCGAAGCGCGCTTGGTGGCGAAGGCCAAAGTGGTTAGCGCTTGGGAGACGCTTTTGCCCCGCACTAAGTCGGCTAGCAAGCGAACTTTGCGCGGAGCCTGACGATAATTGGAAAGTTTGGCCTTCATAAATTATTTTTTAGCTCCGGCGGCTCCCGCGGCGGGAGCCGCTGAAGCGGCTTTAGCGGCGGCAATCTCGGCCTCCTTTTTCTTTTGCTCCAGCTCCTTTTGCATCTTACCGCCGTGTTTAGTGAACTTGCGGGTTGGTGAGAACTCGCCCAAGCGGTGGCCGACCATCTCCTCGGTCACAAAGACCTCGACATGATTTTTGCCGTTATGGACGCCAAAGGTAAAACCGACCATCTCAGGCGCGATTTGGCTCCGACGAGCCCACGTCTTAATAATCCCCGTGTCTTGGGGCTTTTTCCCGGTGATCTTTTTGATCAACTTGGCGTCCACGTAGGGACCTTTAGCTAGGGATCGGGCCATACAAATAAAAAACGAATCGCTCGACTCGTGTGCTTTATCCTATACAAATAAGCCCGAGATGTCAAATAATCAAAAACCCCGGCGTCGAGCTGGGGTTTTTGATTAGTTTCGCTTCGCTTTTTTGCGACGGGAGACGATAAACTTGTTGGAGTATTTTTTGGCGCGGCGGGTTTTGCGGCCACCGGTCACCTTACCCCAAGCGGTCTTCGGCCGGCGAGTACCGCGCGGCTGGCGACCCTCACCACCACCATAGGGGTGATCTACCGGATTCATCGCGCTACCGCGCACTGTTGGGCGGATACCGAGCCAGCGTGAGCGGCCGGCCTTACCCGAGTTCTCTAATTTATGCTCACTGTTAGCCACGGCGCCAATCGAGGCCCAAGCTGTCTCTTTGATTTGGCGCACCTCGGTAGAGGGCAATTTAACCGCCGTGTAACCGGCATCATTGGCCAACACCTCGGCAAAGACGCCGGCCGAGCGCACCAGCTTGGCGCCACCATGTGGCTTAACCTCCAGATTGTAAATAAAAGTGCCCACCGGGATTTTAGCCAGCGGCAAGCGATTGCCCGGCGTTACCGGCGCCTGCTCCGAGACAATAAAGCGGTCGCCTACTTTAAGGCCGTCCGGCATAATGACATAGCGCTTTTCGCCATCGGCATAAGCCACCAAAGCAATAAAAGCCGAGCGGTTTGGATCATACTCCAGGGTGGTAATGGTGGCCGGGATATTGCGCTTGTCGTATTTAAAGTCGAGCTCGCGGTAAAGGCGCTTGTGTCCCCCGCCCTTATGGCGCACGGTGATGCGGCCGGCATTATTGCGGCCCACGCTCCGCTTAAAGCCCGAGGTCAGCGACTTGGCCGGTTTGGAGTTGGTTAATAAGCCACGGTAATTTACAGTTGTCATCCCGCGTCGGCTTGGTGTAACAGGGTGATATTTTTTCATAAAATTAAGCAAGGGTGATGCTCTCGCCGGCTTTTAAATAAACGAGGGCCTTTTTGCCAATCGGGGTAAAGCCGGTCTGACGACCGCGCGCCGACACCTTTTTGCGCCGCTTGGTAATCATCGCCACTTTAATCGGCGTCACTTTGTATTGGCGCTTGATCGCCGCCGCGACCTCGGCCTTGGTGGCGCGCGTCCGGACTAAAAAGGTATAAACCGGCGCCTGGTTGGACACCAGCAAATTAGCCTTCTCCGTCACTTGCGGCCGGATAATGACCTCCCGATAGCGGCTGTTTAAATTGGCGATGCGCGACATAAATTATTTACCCTGAGCTTTGTCGAGGGATTTATTGCTCACTTTAGTACGTTTTTCCAACACCGGCAAAGTGGCTTTGGGCTCGGCGATAATGACGTATTGGTATTTGGCAACCTCGGCCGGATTAAGCGAGGCCACATCCTCCACCCGCACCGTGGCAATATTGCGGAAGCCGCGGCGCAGCTCTTTAGCCTCATCCGGCACAACAATTAAAGCCCGATGACCTTTGAGATAGAGCAAGCGCGGCAACTTGGCTCCGCCCGAAAACTGCTTGAGGAAAGCGATCGCCTCTTTGGTTTTGGGCGTAGCCGGAGCATTATCAAGCAACAACACCTCCTGATCGGCCAATTTGGCCGAGAGGAGCACAGCCAGTGCCTTGGCCTTCATCTTTTTATTGATCTTTTGGGCGTAATTTTTATCTTTGGTTGGACCGTGAGTCACGCCGCCGCCCACCCACAGCGGCGAGCGGATCGAGCCGTGGCGCGCCCGGCCGGTGCCCTTTTGGCGCCACGGCTTTTTGCCGCCGCCGCGAACCTCGCCCCGCCCCTTGGTGTCGGCGGTAACACGCCGGGTATTGGCCGCCATGGCCGTTATGACCTGATGGACCAAATCGCCATTCCACGCCACACCAAAGACACCACGAGGCAACTCGATGGTGCCGGCGGTTTTGCCGCTTTGATTGTAGATTGGCGCTTCCATAATTTTTAGACTCCTTTGATCTCGAGCTTGGTGCCCTTACGTCCCGGGATCGCACCGGAAATGTACAGCAAATTGTTGTCTTTATCAACCTTGACGATTTTGAGCTTTTTGACCGTTACTCGCGTGCCGCCCATGCGGCCGCCCATACGGACTCCCTTAAATACCCGTTGCGGACCGGTGGCACCAATAGAGCCCGGCTCGCGCTCGGAGTGCTTTTGGCCGTGCGAGCGCGGCCCACCGGAAAAGCCGTGGCGCTTAACCACGCCCTGAAAGCCCTTGCCCTTAGACACGCCACTAACCGCGACGATGGCGCCTTGGTCAAAAGTACCTTCGGCCGCCGCCAAAACCACGGTCACCGGCCAGACCTTGCCCGACTCGTCAAAGACTTGGGTCATGTATTGTTTGGTCGCTAACAGAGTTTTCATAACATTTTGACGTCAATATTAACACCGGAAGGTAAGCTTAAATTAGTCAGACTCTCGATGATTTTGGGCGAGGGATTCAAAATGTCGATTAGGCGCTTATGCACCCGCATCTCAAACTGCTCGCGCGAGTTTTTGTCGATAAAGCTCGAGCGATTGACAGTGTACTTTTTGATTTCCGTCGGGAGCGGGATCGGACCCTCGATAACAGCATCATAACGATTAGCGGTATCGGTAATCTGTTTGACGCTCGCGTCTAAAATCTTGTTCTCATAGGCCGAGACGCGGATGCGGAGCTTGGCCGTCTCTTTGTCTTTGGCGGGAGCGCTTTTGCTCGCTTTTTTGGTTTTGGCGGCAGTGGCCATATGAGTCAGATTTAGTTAATGATTAAGCAACGATCTTGGTAACCACACCGGCACCAACCGTCTTGCCGCCCTCGCGGATGGCAAAACGCTGCTTCTCCTCGAGAGCCACCGGCGCTACTAACTTAACTTTAAAGGTAACGGTGTCGCCGGGCATTACCATTTTGACATTCTCATCCAAGGTTACCTCGCCGGTTACATCGGTAGTGCGGACGTAAAACTGAGGCTTGTAGCCGGTAAAGAAGGGGGTGTGACGGCCGCCCTCCTCCTTGGAGAGGACGTACACCTCGGCCTCAAAGTCGGTGTGAGGCGTTACTGATCCCGGCTTAGCCAAGACTTGACCGCGAGTCACATCCTCCTTTTTAAGACCGCGGAGGAGGATACCGGCATTGTCGCCGGCAATACCCTCCTCAAGCTGCTTGTTAAACATCTCAATGCCGGTAACAGTAGTTTTGGCGGCAGCCTTAAGGCCGATCACCTCGATTTCCTCACCGACTTTTACTTTACCGCGCTCGATACGGCCGGTCACCACAGTGCCGCGACCCTCGATAGTAAAGATATCCTCGACCGGCATCAGGAACGGCTTGTCCACCTCGCGAGCCGGCTCAGGTAAGAACTCGTCTAGGGTATTAATGAGTTGGAACACTTTTTGGGCCCACTCGTCGTCAGTGCTAGTGGCATTAAGCGCCTTAAGACCGGAGCCTCGGATAATCGGCGTATTTTTACCGTCAAAGCCATTTTTGTCCAAAAGCTCGCGGACCTCCTCCTCCACTAAGTCGATCAGCTCAGCATCATCAACCATATCCACCTTGTTTAAGAAGACAACCAATTTAGGCACGCCCACTTGGCGAGCCAAAAGTACGTGCTCGCGCGTTTGAGGCATCAAACCGTCGGTAGCGGCCACCACTAATACCGCGCCGTCCATTTGGGCGGCACCGGTGATCATGTTTTTAATATAATCGGCGTGACCGGGCGCATCGATGTGAGCGTAGTGGCGCTTAGGCGTCCAGTACTCAGAGTGGTGGAGAGCAATAGTAATACCGCGTGCTTTCTCCTCTGGGGCATTGTCGATACCGTCAATACCCTCAACGCGGGCACCATAGCCCTTGTCCTTATTAAGATCCAAGACATGCAAAATAGATGCCGTCAAGGTGGTTTTGCCGTGGTCAACGTGACCGATGGTCCCGACGTTGACGTGTGGCTTGGAACGATCAAATGCTTCAGCCATATTTATATTTTTTTAACTTATAATTTAATAATAAACTTCCTTCGACAAGCTCAGGATAAACAAAAAGCACGCAGATTAAGCGTGGACCTATCATATCGCAAATGGCTTAGCTAAGTCAATACTCTCCCGGACAGGCGGCAAACTCACAGTTGGGGCCAACACGCCCAACGGCCGAGCCATCAGGGCAGAGCTTGGCATCCATGGTGCAAAAAGTTGGCTCCTTGGGCCCCGGGGCCCAAGCCACCGGCCTGGTCTCAAGCCACCAAGCCACCGCTCCCGCCACCAAGATAATAAACAAAAGCACCAACCCGCCAATTTGTTTACCATTAGACATTACTTAAATTGTAGCATTTTTAGCAAAAGAAAAAGACCCCGGGGCGATACGCAGGTCTGCAAATATTGTCAAGCCGCGCCCCGTGGTGTGCTCACTTTACGGGGTCAAAATCATCAAAAAATGGCTCTGTTGAGCCATTTTACTTCCTAGCCTCGATAATTGTCTGGGCCACATTGGCCGGGATGATGGCGTATTCGGAAAATTCCATAGTAAAGGTGCCGCGGCCCTCGGTCATGGAGCGGAGAGTGGTCACGTAGCCAAACATTTCAGACAATGGCACCTTGGCGCGCACCACTTTGAGGTTGGTGCGGTCCTCCATCGCCTCGATTTGCCCGCGCTTGGAGCTTAATTGTCCGGTCACATCACCCATAAACTTCTCCGGCACCACCACCTCCACCTTCATAATCGGCTCGAGGAGCACCGGCTTGGCCCGCTTGGCCGCATCTTGGAAGGCCATTGACCCCGCCATTTTAAAGGCGAGCTCCGAGGAGTCCACATCGTGATACGAGCCATCGTAAAGCTCGCAGGAGACATCCACCATCTCAAAGCCGGCCAAGATGCCGCGGTCGAGCGTCTCTTTGATACCCTTTTCCACCGGAGCAATAAACTCCTGCGGGATCACGCCACCCTTAATGGAGTTAATAAATTCAAAGTGATCCTCGCGGGTAATATTTTTAGCAATTTTGGCCTCCGGATCAATCGGCTCAAGCGGCTTGATGCGGATACGCACATGGCCATACTGACCTTTACCGCCGGATTGCTTGATATACTTACCCTCCGCTTCGGCGGCGGCGGTAATCGTCTCTTTGTAAGCCACCTGCGGCTTGCCCACATTAGCCTCGACACCAAATTCGCGCTTCATCCGATCGACGATGATGTCCAAGTGGAGCTCGCCCATGCCGGCAATAATGGTCTCGCCGGTCTCTTGATCGGTTTTAACTTTAAAAGTCGGATCTTCATCAGAGAGTTTTTTGAGGGCCATGCCCATTTTCTCCTGGTCGGCTTTGGTTTTAGGCTCGATGCGCAGCGACACCACCGGCTCGGGGAACTCGATTTTATCCAAAATAATCGGATTAGCCTCATCGCAAAGCGTATCTGACGTTTTGGTATTTTTAAGACCGACAATGGCGGCAATTTCTCCGGCATAAACTTTTTTAACTTCCTCGCGGTGATTGGCATGCATACGCACCACCCGGCCCACGCGCTCCTTCTCTCCTCGCGTGGCATTGTACACGTAGGAGCCAGATTCCAAAGTGCCCGAATATACTCGAATATAAGTTAATTGCCCGATAAAAGGATCTGTTTGGAGCTTGAAGGCAAGCGCGGCAAACGGCGCCTCGTCGGAGGCTAGGCGCTCGATCACCTCGTCGGTAGCCGGATCATGACCTTTAACTGGAGGGATATCCGTCGGCGCCGGCAAATAATCCACCACGCCGTCTAAGACCAATTGCACGCCTTTATTGCGTAGCGCCGTCCCGCAAAACACCGGCACTAATTCGTTGGCCAGCACCGCTTTGCGCAAAATGGCTTTAAGCTCGTCAATGGCCGGCTCTTTGCCCTCGAGATAGGCGTTCATCGCCACTTCGTCGTGCTCGACGATTTTCTCCACCAACTCGGCACGTAAAGCTTTAGCCCGTTCCGAGTACTCGGCCGGGATTTCCAACTCGATAATTTTATTGCCCATATCACCCTCAAAGTGATAGGCCTTCAGTCTTAGCAAGTCGATCACGCCCTCATGAGCGCTGTCCTCGCCCCATGGGAGCTGGACACGCACGGCATTTTTAGTCAGGCGCTCTAAAATGGTTTTGTAGCAGTGGTCAAATGAGGCGCCCATGCGATCCATTTTGTTAACAAAACAAATGCGCGGCACCTTGTATTTCTCGGCCTGGCGCCACACCGTCTCCGACTGCGGCTCCACACCGGCCACGCCGTCAAAAACAACCACACCGCCGTCAAGCACTTTGAGCGAGCGCTCCACCTCGGCGGTAAAGTCCACGTGCCCGGGCGTGTCGATAATATTAAAACGGTGCTTGCGCGAGTCGTCGCCAGCAGCATAAGTCGGCGTCCAAAAGGCGGTGGTGGCGGCACTGGTAATGGTGATACCGCGCTAG